>JAIXZD010000411.1 GCA_027489895.1 Planctomycetaceae bacterium | reverse complement strand
TGGGCAGCGCATGGTCGAGCAGTTCGTTGAGACCGGCCCGCAGCGTGAGCAGGTGGCCGGACAGATTGCCGCTGTCGACGGTCGAGACATATTTGGGGTGCAGAGGCTGGAGCGTCCGTGTGTCGTACCAGTTCAGAAAGTGTCCGCGATACCGTTCCAGCCGGTCGAGTGACGCGAACGTGTGCGACATACGGTCGAGCAGTCGATCGACCGACAGAAACCCGAAATCGACCGCCGCCAGGTTGGATAGCAGGGACACGCCGATGTTCGTGGGCGACGTGCGGTGAGCGACGATGCCGACGGGTGTCTCCTGGAAGTTGTCCGGGGGCAGCCAGTGATCTTCCGGGCCGACAAAGCGATCGAAGAATCCCCAGGTCCGCCGTGCCAGGTCGTGCAGAAAGAGGGTCTCCGAGAGATCGAGGGGAGACTCTTCCTCGCCCAGCGGTTGACTGGCACCCCAGGCCAGCCACGGAGCGACCAGCCAGAGCAGCAGCAGCGGGCCCGCGGAGGGCAGCGCCTCAGGGCGGTACCATCCCAGGATCGCCGCACAGGCCACGGCCGCCAGCGGCGCGATCGCCATGGCGCGGACGGTGTGCAGCAGGCCCGATCCAGATTCGAGTTCGGTGTCACCAGCAGTTTTCCATTCGAGCAGCCGGTGTCGGGTGATCAACAGCCGGACAATCGTCCGAACCATCGCGTCGCATGCCACAGCCGCTTCGTAAGGGAGCATGGCCAGTTGTTGCAGACCGCGAACGAGACCGGCGTACGATTCCAAAGTCAGATCGGTGAGATGGCGCGTGCGCGACAGATCGCCCGTGCGTCCAAACGCGGTGGCCAATGACCGGCAGGCCAGCGGACTCACGACGAAGGCGACGACAACGGCCGTCCAGGCGGCGGGCGATTCCCCGGCCCACCAGCCTCCCAGAAGCAGCAGCAAGGCGACGATCGGGACCAGACAGCGCCGCAGATTGTCCAGAATCTTCCAGCGCGATACCGCGCTCAACGGGTTCCTTTCGCGGCTTCTGGTCGAGTTCTGCGCCGAATTCGGCACCGCGTGAAGTGGTACGGTGGGGCGAAGCCAGCCGGCAATCTGCCAATCTCCCCGCATCCAGCGATGTCGCCGGGCGACATCGCCGCAGTAGGTCGCCGGATAACTTTCGTGGACCCGGATATCGCCGACCAGCCCGGCCCGCGCATAGCAGCCTTCGAGCAGGTCGTGACTCAGAATGCGATTGTCGGGAAAGCGGTCGGACATCGTGGCGACGAACGCATCGACATCGTAGATCCCCTTCCCGATGAACGACCCTTCGCCGAACAGGTCCTGATACACCTCCGACACGGTTTGCGTGTAGGGGTCGATGCCGGTGTCGCCCTGGTTGAGCCGCGAGAACCAGGTTTCGCCCGTCGGTTCCAGGATCGTCGCCACGCCTGGCTGCAGGATGCCATACCCTTCGACAACCACCCGGCGAATCGGATCGATCTGCGCCCGGTTCAAGGTATGGGCCATCGCGCCGACCAGTTCGCGGGCAACACCCACCGGCAGCAGCGTGTCCGTGTCGAGGGTGATCACGTACTTCACCCGTGACAGTGCCTCGGGATGGCGTCCGACGATCGTGGAGAACGCCGCCGTCACCCCGCCCCGCAACAGGGCGTTGAGATCGGCCAGTTTGCCCCGCTTGCGTTCGCGTCCCATCCAGCATCCCTGGCACGCATTCCACACCCTGGGCCTGTGCAGGAGGAAGAATGCATCGGCATCCTCCCGGGGATACCGGGCATTCAACGCGGCGATGCCCTGGCTGGCCTGCGCGACGAGTTCCGCGTCGCCTTCCAGCTCTTCGCGATTGCCGTCCCGAAAATCGGTGAGCAGGGCGAATCGCAACCGGTCATCGCAATTGGCGAGATAGCGAACCTCGAGGCCATCCACCAGGCGGTCGATCGCCTTGCTCCCGGTGAGCATCGTCGGAATGACAACGAGCGTTTCGCAGTCGGCTGGCAACCCCTCCGAAAAATCGAGTCGCGGGAGACGGACCGGGGGAATCAGCATCGACACGGCCCAGTTCACCACGGCCGTTGCGGTCTGGCTGGCAAACAGGAACAGAATCAGGGCCGCGACCGCGCCGCCGACGCTCCAGGGGCCTGCCCCTCCGAGGACGGCCAGCGTCAATCCCGCGGCGAAACTGGCAATGGCCAACAGGTAGACGGGAAGTGTCAACCGGCGGCGCCAGCGGGTCGGAAACAGGCGCTCCAGCCCGGTCGTGGCTCCTACCTCTTCGAGGAGTTCGGCCCGTCCGCCCGCGATCAGGTACTGCCCCACGTGGGCCGACCGATGCAGGTGCCCGGAGCGTTCCGCGGACCGGGACGCCAGTGCGACGACTCGCCGCGCGACATCGAGCTCTGTCTTGCCCGAGCGCTTGGCGATCTCCTCGACGGCCCGGCGATACTGGTCCCGGGTGAGGAAGTCCATGCGTCGGTATTCGTCGGCCGGGTCGGTCTGCAGGGTCCGTTCGACAACACTCAGCCCCTCGACGAACGTCTGCCAGTCAATCGCTTCCAGTTCCCGCAAGCCGCCGATGCTGTTGCTGATCGACACCTGATCAACCGCCTGCTGCCTTCCTTCGGAACGAACCATCTCCTCGATCGTCTGCCCGTCATCGGCCAGTCGTTTCTCGATCCAGGTCAGAGGGACAGAGAACGCGGCACTCTGGGCACTGAGGCGGCGCGACATCTCGGCGACAAACGCGGCCGAAAGAGTCGGGTTCGGCCGGGCCATGTCGGCGACGAGCAGGATCAGGTGATGGGGCGTCTTCTCGACGCACTCGACGAACAGGTCGGCCCAGCGTCCGGCAGACTCCCGTGCCAGCGTTTCCTTCGCGATCCGTGCCGCGACGCGCCGCAGATTCTCGACCAGCGCCTGCCGAATCATGATCGGAAACGCCCACAGCTCCCCGAGGCCCAGCGGACGTTTGAGCTGATACGCGGCGACGAAACTGCGCAGTCGCTCGGCGTCGACCTTGCCATCCACGTGAGAGATCAGTTCGAGCGCGATTTCGTAGACGAGCGGATAGCCCACGGCCGGGCCGTTCGCCAGCCGGGGCAGTCCGCGGCTGTACGGCTTGGGGAGATGTCGACGCGTCGTCCGGATCTGCTCTTCAATCACGTAGTAGTTGTCGAGCAACCATTCGCCGGCAGGGGAGATCCGCTGCTTGCGACGCACCGAAGCGGCCACCAGCTCATACGCCTCGAGCAGCACCCGCTGGTTGTCCGCCAGTCGCGCCAGCAGAATATCCGCGCCGGGCCGCGAGTCGATCCGCTGCCAGCTGGCCAGGCTCTCGGCGTGCTGTTCCAGTTGACTGGCGCTGAACAGTTCCGATCGCAGCGGCAAGTCTTCGCCGAAGTCGCGAAACACCCCGTCCACTCCCACCCGCGATTGCAGTTGTTTGAGCTTCTGGCCAATCGAATCGCGGCTGAACTTCAAGGAGATTCTCCACCGGGTGGGGTCCGTGCAAACCGAGTTTCAGCCAGACGGGATCTTGTCCGACTGGCTGGGCGGTCGACGAGAATGGCATGACGCGACAAAAACCGGACGCGGAGAAACAAGTTCTCCGCCCCCGGACTCATTGGCCTGGTTCTGGCCTCGCTTCGAACGCTGGTCAGATCTTCAGGCCAAACGCGGTCTGCTTGTCGAGCGCTTCGATGCAGATCGCGGTCGTCTGGGCCGAGGCCCGCGTCGTCACGCGAATCCGCATTCCGGCCTTGAGGTCGCCCGCTTTGCACGTTTTTCCATCGCAGGTGACGACCGCATCGGAAGCGATCGACATCTTGTGTTCCTTGCCGTCCTTGCTCGACATCACGAGCGACTCAGTTCCTGCCGTCACAACCGCGCCGTCATGCGTGTTCGCGAACAGCGGCTGCTTGTCGAGCGCCTCGACACGCGTGGCGGCCTTGAGGTCGTCACCCTTCGTCGACACGCGAACACGCTGGCCCCGCTTCAGATCGCTCCAGAGACACGCCTTGCCATCGAGCGTCAGTGGCACGCTGGTGGCAAGCGTGTGCGAATGCTCTTTCCCATCCTTGCCCGTCATGACCAGCGATTCCGCGCTGGCCGAAACAACCAGACCGTCATGCATTGCATCGTCGCGTTCTTCTGCGGCGAAAGCCGCCCCGGCGAACAACAATGCGACAGCGGCAACCGACCCAATCAGACTGTTCTGAATTCCCATTTCGCTTCTCCCTCAATTCACTCCGTGAAACTTCGATCTGAAGTGCGATAACCCCTGTGTTCAGGCGGCACGCGCACCCTGCTTCCGTACATCGCGGCGTCCTACAGACTTCGAGCCGCTTCCACTCGCTCCGTCATGAATCGTTCCACGCGTCCAGCGCCAACCGGCCTTGCACAGTCAGTCCATTCGCGCTCGTCCGGGTGGCGTCCCTACTTCTTGGCGACGTCCAGTCGCAGCATGCTGGTCGCATCGCTTCCCGTGGTGGGATGTCCGGTGACCTTGACCGTGAAGTTTCCGAGTGATGCGTCCTCAGTGGCGGACAGCACGATGCGGGCCATCGACTCACCACGCGGGATCATCGGCTCGCTCGGTTCGGCGGTGACGCCCGTCGGCAGCGGGTCGAACCGCAGCGTGACGTCTTCCTCGAAGCTCTTCTGGCGTTCGATGCTGATTTCCATGCTGCGGGTTTCGCCCTGGATCAGCGAGGTGGCCGATCGCGGCACGGAAATCGAGAAGCTGTCCTTGGGCGTCACCGCGAGCTGGAACCCGATCTTCGCATCGGTCCCTTTCGTCGGGTGCCCGGTAACGTTGATCTTGAAGTCGCCCGTTGCGGTTTCGTCCGCTGCGTGGAACTCCACCTTCGCCTCGGTGTCACCGCGTTTGATCTGGGGGCTCGCTGGATCCACCGTGACGCCCTTAGGCAGATCGGGGAACAGCAGCGCCACGTCCTCGTCGAAGTTCACGCCCCGAACAATCCCCACGACGGCGCTGGTTGTCCCGCCCTGTTGCACCGACGAGGTCATCATCGGCACGCTCAGATTGAACGTGTCGGCTGCCTGGCCGAACGTTGCCGGCTTCCCAGTGGCGCCCGGGCCGCCCTGCGTCCCCTGCGAGCAACCCGTACCCAGTGTCGTCGCCAGTGTCGTGGTCAGAACGACCATCCCCATACGGTTCGTCCAGCCCATTTGTGTCGTACGCATACTTCACCATTTCCATCTGTGAGTGCGAAACCGGGCCGAACGCGGCGCATGCCGCGTGGTTCGATTTCATGATGTTTCTTAAGTCGAAGCGCAGCCGAACCGGCTCACTCCTTCACTTCGCGGACAAATGCGTCCAGTTCCTTATTTGCCTGATCTTTCGCGAAGCCGTACCGCTCCTGCAGCAGCCCGGCCAGGTGCTCGCGCTGCCCAGCCGCCTTTGCCACGTCGTCATCGGTCAGCTTCCCCCACTTTTCCTGAATCCGTCCCGTCATCTGTCGCCAGTTTCCTTGCACCTGATCCCAGTTCATGACCACTCCCCCTTGCGAACGGTGACTTGTAAACAGCCGTCGAGACCGATCAGCCCGCAGACAACTCGCCGCGAGCTGAAACTCTCCCGATCGCTTCATCGCCGACGGTGGGTTCCACCGCGACGATGAACACGACCTTCAATCACGTCAGTTCCCGATTCGGACCACGGGGGTCGCGACGGGCGTCGAGACCGGTGTGGCCATGGGCGCTGCCACGGGAGCATTGGCGACAGCCGGAACCGTCGGAGCCACACTCAACTCCGGAGACGACGACGACGGGCAGCAGTTCGCGGCAACCGGCGTGCAACAGGCCGAGCCGGTCGACGTGTACTGATACGCCGGCGTTTGGACCGTTGTTCCACAACACGACGAGGACGATTGAGGAGACAGCGAATTGTAATACTGCGGCTGAACGTAGTAGCCGCCCTGCTGGTACTGTCCGTAGCCGCTGTTGTACGGGCTGGAATACCGCTGGCCCCAGCCATGGTTCGAGTAGCCCCGGCCATAGCCGTTACCATATCCATTCCCGTAGCCGTTGCCGTAGTAGGAACGGCCGTATCCGCTGTGATACCCGTTGCCGTATCCGTTGCCGTACCCATTCCCGTAGTAGGAGCGGCCGCCGCCGATGGACACACCCCATCCGCCTCGACCCCAACCGCGGGCCTCAGCCGAGCCAGCCCCGATAGACAGCGCCAACACCGCGACCAGCGCGGTACACTTCAGCATCCGTGACCAAATCATTGTCGTTCATCCTCAAAACCAGAGACTTGTTTCGTTCCTTCACGAGTCCGTCCGTCGTATCCGTCGTTTTCGGTTTGTCGATTCGCGGGCCGACCTGATGCGTCACCATTCGCCCAGGTGTCTCGCCGAATCCGCCGGTCAGATTCGGTGCGTCAGAGCCAGGACCACGAGAATGATCAGCAGCAGTCCGAACCCCCCGCTCGGGGCGGCTCCCCAGTTACGGCTATGTCCCCAGGTCGGGAGCGCGCCAACCATCAACAAGACCAGCAGCACAATCAGTAGTGTCGTCATGTAATATCCCTACCGAAGTCAATTGAGAGGGTGGCGAACCAGGCGTCCGCTACCGAATATGGAATAGCCTTGTTAACCAGGGCCGCTGTTAATCTGGCTTCGCGGGTGACCGTTGCGTATCGAGCTTGACGCGGTCCCGGTCGATCGTCATTCGCAGATCAATCTGGTTTCCACTGGCCGATTCCGTGCGACTCAGCGAATACCATCCGCGGTAGTAGCCAACCCACAGGCCCAGTCCGATAACAACGACAATCAGTAAGGCAAGTCGTTTCATGAATCGGCTCCGGGATAAAGGGGGTTCGGTGACAAACTCTGTTGATGCGTTTCCGGGAACGGTTGGGATCAGCCCGGGACCTTGACGCGCGGCGGCATCGGACCTTTCCAGATCTCGATCGGGATGTCCCCACTCATCCGGAACACCTGCACCACGGCCCCGCTGGTGAAGGCATGAATCACCGCACCAGAGTCCGGTTCGAGTTCGACCGCGGCCTCTTTGACCGGCACTCCGGTGATGCGGGCAATCTCCGCCAGAAGCGCTGGCTGTGAAATGAGAAACAGTCTGCGGTGGTAGTTCTGGACCTGGGCCGCTCCATCTTCTGTCTTCGACAGTTCGATCTCCGCCGGCGTCAGCGCGCCGTGCAGCGTGACGACGAGCGTGTCGTCGGTGAGGACCACGGTCACCGCCCGTGGCGTGTGACCTGTCCGATCCCGCTGAAACCGAGACAGTGCATCGGCCACTTCCTCGGCCATCGTTCGCGTCGAGTCATTCATGTTCTAGTCCTTTTCCCGCAGGCAGAGTGGAGCGAGGGCGACGCGAAGCGTGATTGCGTTGCGGTTGAGTGAGAGTGGACACGGCGTGGTAGTCGGTGGGGCCGCGAAACAATCAGGCGAACAGAGCCACGGGAGAACAGACCGGATGCAGTTCCAGTTCCGTGGACCCGCAGCAATCGAGCAGCGTCTCGGCCCGTGCGACATCCTCCGGCGTTCCGTGGACCACCATCAGAAACTTCCCAGCCTTAAGCGAGGTCTCGTACTTCAGGATGCTGTCCTGCGGGATGCCGACACTAAACAAGGCCGCTCCGATGGCACTCAACCCGCCCGTAAGAGCCGCGCCTTCGAGAGCCGCCACGACCCACGACGTCATCGGTCCCGCCACGAGCAAGGGGCCAAACCCGGGGACCGTGAAGACCGCGGTTCCAAACAGAATCGTCCACAGCCCTCCCCAGAACGCACCGTTCGCGCCCCAATAGAGCATCCGATCCCCGGCATTGAAGTAGCCCACGACCTGTTCGTCCGTGTGATACCCCTTCCCCACGATCGACAGGGTTGTCATGTCGAATCCGGAATGCTGCAGCTTGCGGACAGCCGCCTCGGCTAGCAGATGCGTCTCGAAGGTTGCGATTACCGAGTCGTTACGAACCATGGCAGGACAACTTTCAGCGAACAGTCGTGTGTGTGTATTCAGGAACCAGGCCCGCAGAGCGGGCGATGTGCCAGGGTCTGCATGCCATGGGCTGTATTTAAGTCGCAGCGGGCGGAGCCGTTCGAAGTAGCAGATCGCCACAGCGAGACATATCAGGCAATGCGAGGCGGAAAGTATTGCTCGCTTAGTGGTTGCAGTGGCCGCTGATCCACGAACCGCGCACTGTGTCGGCGGACGTGGATTAAATTGACAATCCGCAAATGTCCGGCCGCTTCCAATGCCACGGCCTGTGCCAGCTGCTTGGCATGGTACGTCGCGACACGACCATGCAACTCAAGGCAGTTCTCCGCATGGCGGAGGACAAGATCGCGGACCCGCCCTCCCAGGCGCTGTCGAATTGCAATCCCGATTCGTTCGACATCGCCCTGGGCGACCGCCTCATTAATCTCCATCAGATCTTCAGGAGGCATTTTGTCTCTCCAATGAGAACAGCAGAACAAGTAATTGGGAGCGATCGGGCCACGCGCTGAGTCAGACTGGCCCGAATCGCACGACAACACGTCAGCCATCGAGCCAGTCAGCGTTCGCGATCCGTTACTGACAGACGCGGCCAGAACCCGAAAACTCGCGCCAGAAAATGAAACCAGAAAACGAAAAAGGCCGACGTGGCGAGGCCCCGAGAACATCGGGACTTCACCACGTCGGCCTATTCTTGGGCTGGCTCTCCGAACAACTTCGGTTTGCCATTCCACCTATCTGCCGTGATACAGTCGCCTGAGCAATCTTGCCCAAACGCTGTCAATATTATTCTAACGACCCCGAGTGCATTGTCAATCAGCACCGTTCCGAATAAGCAGAATGTTACGAAGAAGAGTGCGATCCCAATATCAATCGGAACCGTTAAGTATCAGATCTTCACGTTCGTACGAATTGTTTGAAGCGTCCACCTTGTTGTTCTCTCGGCATCTGCGGAGGATGACCTCGGGCGTGGTTGCAGGTTGTTGGCGGGCGAGTGTGCGTTGGCGTGGCATTTCCGACTGAACAGGGAGTACGAGAAATGCGATCGGCTGGAGAAATCGAAGCGGCCGTCAGTGCCGCCATGACGCGCTTCGAGCAGGAACATATGGGCCGAGGTCCGAAGAATGTTCATGTTTATCTGCTCGGGGATATGCTCCTCGTGCGCCTCGAAGGCGTGCTGACCACGGCCGAGCAGCAGCTGGCGAGGTCTCTTCCGCCCGAGAAGGGCCGTGACCTGTTGAAACAGGTCCGCACGCAGTTGATCGAGACCGCCAGGCCCACGCTCTCCCAGGCAATCCTCACTGAGACCGGCCACAGCCCCATCAGCATGCATCACGACATCAGCACGGTCACAGGCGAGGAAATCATTCTGTTTGTACTCGCCGAAGCCCCCGAAGTTCGCGAGCTCAAGCGCCGTTAGTCTCCACGAACTGTTGGCCGGACGCTTCGCTCGGCTGTCCCGCACTCACGCGATCCGTGCAAACACAAACAGGCCGGGAGCGCTTGCTCCCGGCCTGTTCCGTACGTCGAATGGATTGTCGAATCGATCGGCGTCCGCTCGACGCCTGAATCGTTAGGACTACACGTTCTTCCACTGATGGCTGGCAGCGCTGCTCAGCACGGCATCGCACACTTTCTGCGTTTCCAGCGCTTCGCGGAACGTGGGCGAGCAGGGCTTGCCCTCGGCCAGGCACTGCAGGAAATCCGCCACCTGATGCACGAACGTGTGCTCGTATCCAATCTGCAGGCCGGGCACCCACCAGGCCTTCATGTACGGATGGTCGCTGTCGGTGACATGAATTGACCGCCAGCCGCGGACGATCCCTTCGTCGCGGTGATCGAACCACTGCAGGCGGTGCAGGTCGTGCAGGTCCCAGCGGATCGAGGCGTTCTCGCCATTGATTTCCAGCGTGTAGAGCGCCTTGTGGCCACGGGCGTAACGAGTTGACTCGAACAGGCCCAGCGAACCATTCTGAAACCGGCAGAGGAAGGCGCAGGCATCGTCAATTCCGACCTTTTCGACCTTGCCCGTCAGCGTGTGCGTCCGTTCCTTGATGAACGTTTCCGTCATCGCACTGACGTTCGCAATCGAACCGTTCAGCCAGATCGCCGTATCAATACAGTGGGCCAGCAGGTCGCCCGTCACACCCGAACCGGCCGCGGCCGCATCCAGCCGCCACAGCGCCGCTCCACCCTGCGGCAGGTCCGACGAGATCGTCCAGTCCTGCAGAAAATTCGCCCGGTAGTGGAAGATCCGCCCGAGTTTGCCCGAATCGATGATCTGTTTGGCCAGCGTGACGGCGGGGACCCTGCGGTAGTTGTACCAGACGGTGTTCGCCACACCCGCCTTCTCGATCGCGGCCACCATCTCTTCACCCTCGGCCGTATTCATCGAGAGCGGCTTCTCGCACAGAATCATCTTGCCATTGGCCGCCGCGGCCAGAGCCATCTCTTTGTGCAGGTTGTTCGGCGTGCAGATATCGATCGCGTCGATGTCTTTCCGCTCGACCAGCTTCCGCCAGTCGGTCTCGATCGACGCGTAGCCCCAGCGGTCGGCAAACGCCTGCACCTGCTCGGCGTTTCGCGCACAGACCGCCTGCAGCACCGGGTGATACTCGAGGTCGAAGAAGTTCGTGACCCGGCGATAGGCGTTCGAGTGCGTCCGCCCCATGAACCCGTAACCGATCATCCCGATGCGGAGCTGCTTGGCCATTGCCCGTGTATCCCTGCTTGTGTGTCTCGGCGGTGAAGGAACCCCCGCGGGAAGACTGTTCCCCACGGGTAAAGCGCGCGAAGCCCGAAACCGAGCCCCATTCCCGAACCGGTATCTAAACACGCCCGTGCGGGCCATGCAAACGCACCGGCATTCGCGGACCGCCGAGGGGGCAGTTGTCAATTTCTGGGCGACTGTCGTGAACAGGGGAGCCGGACGCGTCACCGCCCGGAGATTCCACCTTCCCCAGTGCAATCCCCGCAGAAAACATGCAGATAACCGCACGCGAATCATGAGAAGACGATGAACTTGCCCGGACCCGCTTCGCCCCCAATTCGCCGTCGGTTACCGTGATCTCTGGGTGCGAACGGGGGAACGTCTGTCGTCAACGACCCGAGTCGCGACCGGTAACGGAGAATCGTCCATGAATCGCCTCTGCGTTGTTGTGCTGCTGCTACTGGGATGCTTCGAGACCGGCCTGGCGCAGGCCGAGCCCCCCTTCGATGACCTCCTCCCGCAGATTCCCGAGTCCGCAAACGTCGTCACGCTGATCGATGCCGAGCGGATCCGCACCAGCGCCGTCGCCCGCGAACAAGGGCTGGTGAAGGGCAACGAAGGCGACTCGTCCGACCAGACGATTGTCCCGCGACAGGATGTCTACCAGGTGGTGCTCGCCGCCACGATCCGCGGCTTTCGCGAGTCGCTCGTCGAATCGCAGACGGCCGTGTTCCGTCTGAGGGAAAACCCATCCCTCGCCGGGCTGGCGGCCGCCTACCGCGGACGACTCGAAGAGCTGGGCGACCGCGAGTACGCCGCCCTGCCCTACGGAGCGATGGCCCTGTCGCTGTCTGACCGCACACTGACTGTGATGCAGCCAATCAACCGGCAGCGTGCCTCGCAGGCGGTCGCCCGGTCGAAACAGACCGCGCCTGCAAAACTGTCGCCGTTCATCCAGACGGCGGTGCGTCGCAAGACGGTCCGCGAGCAGATCCTGGTCGCGATGGACCTCGCCAATCTCTACTCCAAGAGCACGGTGTTTCTCTACCTGCAGAATTCCAAGTCGTTCGCCTCGCGTCCGGTCGATATTCAGAAGGCCGCGGCCCTCATCTCGAGCATCCAAGGCGCCACGCTCGCGCTGCGCTTCACGAACAAGATCGAAGGCGAAATCACGCTGGAGTTCGGCAGCTCGGCCGAACTCGCCTCCGAGTGGACGCGCGACCTGCTGCTGGAAATCCTGTCCGACACCGGAGCCACGATCGAAGACTTTGAAACCTGGACCTTCGCCCGCGGCGACCGTTCGATCACCCTGAAGGGCGAGCTCTCGACCAGTGGACTCCGGCGGGTGATCAGTCTGCTCGACTTCCCCACCCGCGTCCCGCAGCAGGCCGCCTCGACCGCGGCGCCCACACCGGAAGAACAGCGTCGCCGGACGAGCATCGCCAGCCTCGAATACTTCCGGTCGATCGATCGACTCTATTCCGACCTGCGGTCCCCGTCCAAGACCCGGAACCTCGCTACGTCGGAATATGGGATGTGGTACGACAAATACTCCCGCAAGATCGAATCGCTCCCCTCGCTCGATGTAGACCCCGAGCTGCTCGCCTATGGCGATTCTCTGACGATCCAGTTGCGGGTGCTCGCCACCAAATTCCGGATGGTGGGAATTAAGGCCGGGACGCAGTCGCGCAACCCGAACGTCGTCGTCAACTACTTCTCGACCTGGTACGGCATGAACTACGAGACGCGGCAGGGCGAAAGCGATTTCGACTATGTCCACAAAATCGAACGCGCCGCCGCCGCGGGTGACAAATTCGCCGCCTACGAACAAATCGACCTCGACCGCCTGACCATCCGCCGGACCATGACCAACCGCTACAACGTGGAGTTTTGAGCGTAGATCGCGGTCGACGGCCGCCAGATTGCGGTCATCTATGAATCGATAGACGAACTGACGGTCTACGTTGTCACCGCGTTTGTGATCGACAAGAGGTAAACCATGGCCACGATCAACTCGGAAACTCGCGCTCGATTGGACGCTTTGGTGGGTGGTCTGCCCGGTGAGCGCGACGAGGTCCTCGCGCAACTGGAACGCATGGACCTCGCGGCCGCCGACCCCGGCGTTTGTGGCCAACTGCGTCGCGCCGTGGCCAAGTCCGAATCCACGTTCGACGCCATCGCCCGCGCTGCCAACCTGGAGAGGTCCACCCTGCAAGCATTTCTTGAGGACCGCGAACCACTCGACAGCACATCCTTCGGACGACTCGCCGCCGCGCTCGGCTTGACCCTGGTCTACGAACACTCACCGATGTGCGACGTCGCCGAGTGACGAGCACCGCGCGGCCGTTGCGGAATTTCCCAAGACAGCGTGTGTGATAACCACCAGTTCCGTTCCGTAGGGCAGGCTCCTGCCTGCCTTCCCGGCACATTGGCGCGTGGTAACGCCATTCGAGTGCCATTCAAGTCACTCGGATCGGCAGTTTGTGCTCGAGGCGGCAACCGATCAACACCAGCGACCGTGCTGACATGAATTGACAGGCAAAAAGCCATGAAGCGATGACAGGACCCACTCTCTCCATCCGGGAAGGCAGGCAGGAGCCTGCCCTACGTGACTGCGACATCCGTCGGTAACGTCCATCTCACTTGTTGTGACGAGCGAAAAGGGCGTAGCTGACACTGGAAAGAAGTCCGGCGACGATCAACGCGAGCACGGCCAAACCCACCGGGGAGAACCCGAAGGCATGCGAGGAGACTTCGATGTATACCTCATCGGTGCTGGATAAAGGGCCTCCAGTGGATTCGGAAAAAGCGAAAGGCCGCGTCCACACGAGCGTTCCGTCGTAGGTGAGGAGTTGAGTAGCGAACAGGGCCGCGAGTAGAACCGCGGCCGCAACGGTCCCTATGGCGACGTGCGTCAGCTTGGATAGCAGAGTGGTGAGCCGCATGGCGCTATGTTGGGGAAAAGGTTGTCGAGTGGTCGAAACTGAGCGGAAAACGAAACTATGTCATGAATTTAGCGGTTTTCTCCGGAATTGTCGCCGAGCGCCACGTGCCACTGCTGGCTTTTCCAGCCTTATGTGAGCAAGCTCCCAACAGCCTTGCCGAACATTGGACCAACCATGGCGCGCCTCAGTACCACTTCCCTCCGTCTGACCGCAGTAACCCTGAGCGTCCTATCGCTTGTGGTCACTCCTTATCTGGGAAGCCTGCTGTTCGCCCTGACCCTTTATTACGGCACGCCCGGCCAATCCTCGCAGTTCTATGCGGTGGGTTGCCTCGTCCTACTCATCATCGCAGCCACCCTGCTGACCATCTGGGCGATCACAGCCTACACGCTGTATCGTGCCTTCAGGTCGCAATAGCATCCGTCAACAGCCCAATGTGTCGCGTGCCACGAAACGCCGCGTGCCACGGCGAGCTTGTCCAGCAGTGACGTTCGACACACACCAGCAGGACCGTTCCCACCCGCCCACCAAGACCCAACCCAAGGGGAGCCGGAAGCGTCAGCGCCCGGAGCCGTAACGCGCCCGCCCCCCCGGCGTCCTGAACACGCTGGCCAAACCACAGTCTCCGGCCGGAGGCATCGCGCGAACCGCCGGTGATCCACTCAACAAGTCTTCAAGGGAGTTGTCGCGAATGGGACCGATTCTGGTGGTGACCGGGCTGCTCATCGTCTCGAACGTCTTCATGACGTTCGCCTGGTATGGGCACCTGAAGGACCTCGCCGACAGGCCCTGGTGGATCGCCGTCCTCGTCAGTTGGGGCATCGCCTTCTTCGAGTACGCCGTGCAGGTCCCCGCCAACCGCTACGGGAACGCCCACAAGCTGGACCTCGGCCAACTGAAAATCCTGCAAGAGGTCATCACGCTGGCCGTGTTCGTCCCCTTCTCCCTCTACTACATGCACCGCCCCCTCAACCTCAACTTCGTCTGGGCCGGCCTCTGCATGTGCGGCGCCGTCTACTTCGTCTTCCGCGGCTGACCGGACGCCACGTTCACAGAAAGAAGACGGGGCCACTCCGCGCACTCAGGCACCGAAGTTCTCGCCCCGCCGTAAAAGTTCTACTAAATCACGCCTTGCTTAAACGAATAGACTTTCTCAAACACGTCGTTATTCATTTGCAGGCCAGTAATACGCACCTGTTCGGCGTGGTCGAAGTCACCTTTCATGCGAAGGGACTGCCACTTGTGAAAAACGGGCCGCCAGTCTTGTGGATTCAGCGAGATTGCTTCGTCAAGAAGACGAATTGCTTCCGCGAACTGCTGATCGTCGATCAAGACGAGAGCTTCGGCCGTCTTGCAGATCGACTGTTCCTGAGGGGTCGGCGACAACAAACATGCCGACTCAAAGCGGTCTCTGGAGTGATCAATCTCCCCTTTCCCGTGTGACCGCATGCCATCCGCGAAGACATCTTGCAATTGCTGATTGGCCTCGGCCGGTAGTGAGAGTTCGTCAAGCCAGTGGTCGGGAAAATACGCCTCACCGTGCGTAAGGAGCGGCGGATCGTTGAGTGCCATACACCCCGAGAGGACCAGTGAGATAAGGATCGCAAGAGTTCTCATCACGGCCCTCATCTGAAACTCGCGAGTGTGCCACTGGCTCCGCCAGTGCTTGGACCAAAAGTTCTACGGGCAACTGCTTCCTCTACTGCCCACCCGCCCCCACCCCCTTGGATCGATCAGCCGTCCTCGCGCACATCCCCACCAGCCGGGTCGGACGTCTCCACGGGAGCCACCAGATCGATCCGCCCTACCGCGCGATAGAGCGCCCACGCAAAACCCGCGACCGCCAGCCCGACGACCGGCCCGAGAATCCACGGCGAGTTCCAGAACCCGACGCTTGGCTGCGGCGTTCCCACAACCGCCTCGGCCTCTCCCGCCAACTGTACCACTTCCGGTGCATGTCCCGAATCGAGTAGCCGACTCAACGCCGACCGGTCGTGCCGTTGCAAACGCTGCGTCCCAAACCGGACGCGGTACGACCGACCCGCCTCGGCCAGAAAGACCAGTTGCAGGTCGGGGCCGAACGCACGCACACGCTCCACGACCAGCGGCGGCGAGTCGCCGTTGTCGATTTCCAGCGTCAGTTCCTCGCCGTCCGGATCAACCCGAGTCCCCGCGCGAAGCGCGATCTCCAGACGACTTTCATTGATGTCGCCATACCGAAAACGGGTGAGCTGCCCCGAGCCAACGAGATCGGCAACAGTTCCTGACTTCCGCAAAATAGTGACCGTGACCGGCCGCGAGAAATTGACCGACGTCGTCTCCACGAGCAGCCTGTCGATGGGAACGTTGTCCGTCATCAGCCGCATGGCCGTCGCCTTTCGCGCATCATCCGACGGAACTGGTTCCAGCCTGCAAGGGACTTCGCGCTCCAATCGCGAGGCGGCAACCGTCTCTTCGCGGGTCGAGACCGCGAGGATCCGATCGAGCTTGAACGGCTGGTCGACCGGCGTAAACCGTTCGGTCTTTCCGACGCTGCCGTCCTTGGCAAGCGTCAGCGTCCACTCGGCCAGCTTTGCGGATTGCTCGGGACTGGGGGCGGAGATCTCGATCCGAAACGTTCGGGCGGAACTGCGCTCGACGGGAACATCCAGCCGGCGCACGTCCATATGCCGCGCAATGTCGAAGATCGGTTGATTCGTGGCGACGGGCGTTTCCTGGTCGCCGGTCACCGCCCAGATGCTGACGGACCGTTCAAAGTCGTGGAGCGGCGTCTCCAACCGGAACGCGGTGGGCACGGGGAACTTGTCAGGCAACTGGATTGTCAGCTTGAGTGCGCCGCTTCCATGGGCGGCGATGTCGAGTTTCTCGACCGGCGCGATCGTGTCCGTCCGCCGGCGGGTCGTTCCGGTCCGTTCATGCACAATGACCGGAATCGCGCGCTGCAGGTCATCGTAGACCGACAGCGTGGCGACATCCGGCGTGCTCCGCAGCAGGCTCGCATCCAGCGGGACCGCGACCAGTCGCGGGCCGACAACCCCCGGCTCCGCCGGTGAAACGACGACCTCACGTTCCCACGTCGAGTCACCGACAACAGGCCCTCCCGCTGCCAGAGAACCAACCGCGATCAGGATTCCAGACATCGCACGGCAACTGATCATGACTCCTCCGACGGGCGACCGGATGACAGCTTGAACGCCGCGGGATTGTGGAGGTAGGCAAACGACGCCCCCAGAACCAGCACGCCGAGCACGAGAAACGCCACGATCCGATAGATCTGGTCGAGACCGGCCAGGTCCGACAGGAACACCTTGAACGCCACAATGACGAACAACATCAGGCCGACATAGCGCATCGGAGCACGGCGCTGAGCGATCCCTACCACCAGCAGCCCAATACCGAACACCGTCCAGAGAATCGATATCCCGCCGGGACGAAGGCCGGGTATGAACGCGTGCAGGAACGTATTCAGTTCCAGCGTGCAGAACAGAAACAGCAGCGCGACGCCAATGCCCGAGAGGGATCTTCCAGCCAGCTTGGTCTCGTGATCCGCGTCCAGGCGGAGCACCCGGCCGAACAGGAGCAGGAATCCAATCACCACGGCGGCATCGAACGAGCGCAGCGCGAAGTTGAGACCGACGAACCCCTCGCGAAAGAGGAACCCCTCCGTGACGGGCCAAGTCGGAAGGTCCCACACGATCAGTTTAAGAATCGTCGCAAAGACCGCGGCCAGCAGCAGTCCGGCGACGGGTTTGGCGCGGGTCTGAAGGAACGCAATGCCCAGTGCAACGCAGACCGCCACCCAGACGACCGTCAAGGCAGGCAGCCGCGCGGGAGCGAAGAGATATCCGACGGTTCGCCCCACCTCCAGATGCGCGACCAGGGCCAACATCCCGCCGATCAACACGGCCAGAGCGACCGAGGCCGCAGCCCGCGGAATCTCCAGGGGAAAATCGAGCGCCGAACGCTCTTCACCGGGTTCGACCGGGGGCATTCCGCGCAGAATCCGCTGGCAAATTCCAAAGCAGGCAATCGGCAGGCCCAGCGCCCCCAGCCGGCCGAGCAGGGCCGCGAAGTACTCGCCCAACGTCGGCGGTTCGGGCAGGTTCCCCGCATAGTTTCCGGGCAGATCGAACAGGAGTTGCCGCCCCAGCACGAGCGCGAGCAGAAGATACCCCAGCAACTGCAAGAACCGGCTCTCCAGCTTGACCGCGATCCAGCAGAGCAGCACCGCCTGCAATGCCCAGCTCGCGGTGATCCATTCATCCGAGAGCAGCAGCGGCGCGGTGACCGAAAGAAAAAACGCCGCCAGTCCCGTGAACGCCAGCAGCAACCCGCGATCGCGGATCCGCATCACCAGAAACGCCCACGTATGCGCGGTATAGTAGGCCGTCAGCCCGAGCGAGAGGAACGCAACTTCGTGCCGGCCATATATATCATATGTCAGCCGCCCGGTGATCGTGAAAAACAGCCCGGCGTTGATGAGCAACACCAGGACATCGAGCAGATTCGACGGTTTCTCGCGACGGACGTTGTACAGAAAGACCATCGTCGAATAGAGCACGAAGAATCCCACGAAGAATGGCAGGACCGTGAAGTACAAATCCGGCGTGTAATCCCGCAGCGCGGCCGTGGCCAGCGCATAGTTGCAGAACAGGCTGAGGTAGTGCAGCAGCGGCCAGTTCTGCAAGGCGCACATCGCCAGCACGCCCACGCCCAGAATCAGCATATAGCCATACAGGGCGACAAAGTTCGTGGTCGGCGAATCAATCAGCAACGGTGTCAGATAGCCGCCCAGGATGCCGAGAATCGCGGCCAGTATCAGATGAAACCGAACTGCCAGGCCGCCCGCCAGCGCGGTTACGCCGGCCAACAGGCCAAAGGCCATGTTCGCACTGACCAGATGAAAGACATTCCCCGAGGTATACGCCGCGCCATACAGCGCCGAGATCCCGGCACCAATCAGTCCCTGGCCGAGAATGTCATACCGCCCCTTCAACAGACTGACACCCCCCCAGAGCAATCCGAATCCCACAGCGGTGGTAATCCCCACCCGTCCAAACGGCGAGATGAGGTCGTTCTCGATCGAATAGTTGAGAAAGAAGCCAATCCCGAACACCAGCAACAGAATGCCCACGCGGAGCAACCATTGGCTGGCGATCGCGAACTCCAGCGAAACCCCCTCGGGGCGGTGCTCCTCCCCGACGATGATCCAATTCCAGATCCGCGTGACCACGGACCACGCTGCCGCCTCGAAGCGGTTCGGTTCGCGCCGGGGAGGCAGCCTGGGGGGGCCCGATCTCGCTGTCGCCGCGGCGGGTGACTTCGGATCCGATGTCGCCGAATCGCCGGTCGGTAACACCGGCGGTTTCGGCGGGAGTATTCCCGTGGCAAAGGGCGGTTGCGTGAGGGGACCGGGCTGAGAAGCCGCTGCACCCGCACCCATCTCACTCGCGTCTGAGGTGGCCGCCGTGGTCGCTCCCGACGTCGCCTCACTCGCGGGCAGGAACTTGCGCAGCTTCTCCGACATTGCCGTCCGCGGGTCCGTGGCGGGGGCGCTCATTTCGGGCCGCGCGATGTCGGGTTCCGGTCGAACAGAGGGTTCCGTCAACGGCGACGCCATGGACGCAGTCGTCGCTGTCGACGCGGGTAGGGGGGGCGGGTTCGTCGACACGATCACCCGGCGTAACTCGGCGATCTCCGTACTCAACTTGCCGAGCGTTCGCTCCAACCCCTTGCGGGAGAGCTCGTCGCGTTCCATCGACGCCGACAGCTTGGCCAGAATGAGAAACGGCGTCACCGCGTAGATGACCAGCACGACTAAACCGAGCAGGGCGAACAAGCCCACGATTTCATCCATAGCCGCCGCTCCCGCCGTGTCACTGCGAATGACTCCTGCCGCACTCTACCGCAAATCGGCCCGGCTGGCCTGTCGCGAGTTTTCGTTTCTCGACAAACGGCAGTTGGCCCGCACTCCGCATGTGCGGAGCCGTCGACTTCATCTTCCGCCGCAGACCGGATGCAGGAAACAGACAAACAAGACGGGGCCTCTTACTAGGCTCACGCACCGACGGTCTCACCGGTTTGAACGAGTGCAAATCCCAACCGCCGGGCGACCTTCTCAAGCACCGCCGCCGCAGCAGTCGTATTGTCTCTATGCAAACCAGACGCCTATAGATCGCGCGGACCACCCGCCAATCGGAATCTCCGCCAACCGGCCTGGTTTCCTCCCGATCACTCTAGTTCGGACGGGGCGCGCGGGACTTTCGGTAGACCCGGACTAGCTGTTCGATGCGGTTCACTTCGGCAGCGCGCCGGTCAGCGGAGAGGTTCGTGCTCCCGACGGGGAGTTGATCAGACGCGACCCCCATAATCCGCAGCGCGACCAGCCACTCCACGCGATCGCCGTACGAGTTCAGCAACGGGCTGGGGGATTGCTCCAGCAGCGCTTGAATTCGCGCCACGGCCGCAGCGGCGTCCGGCCCCAGTCGCTGCAGCGCCGCGCGGATTCCCGCCAGAACACGCCAACGGGCGTGCCACGGGCGCTCCAGGGATTCGTCCAGCAGCGTCAGCAGTTCCGGGACAGCGGCTGGTCCCACGTCGGCCATCCGCTCCACAAACTGGGCCGCTTCGTTCACCGTCAGCGCCTGGCTCCAGAGGGCACGCTCGTTCTCGGTGGGATTCGCAAACGTGCCA
>JAIXZD010000092.1 GCA_027489895.1 Planctomycetaceae bacterium | reverse complement strand
TTGATCTGATCCGGAGCGGCAATCTGGGCGCCCTGACGGGTTTCAACCGCGGCCAACCGCGTTCCCCCGGAATCAAACAATCGCTCCACCGGACCAAACGACGAGAAGGTTTCGGGGGTGAGATGATCGAAGTAAGGCACGGCCCCCACGGCGATCGCGCCAGTCGCGGCCGTATGTCCGACCACCGTCCCGCTGTTGTAGCTGGTATCCGACAGCGCCACGCGAAAGTCTTCGCCGTAGTCGACCCACTTGAGCCGCGTCACCGGCGTGGAACCGGTCGTGCGCACCAGAATCATCAGGTCGTAGTCGGTTTGGGCGACAGCGTTGCTGAAACTGAGCTGCTCAAGCGGCATGCCCGTACGGACGTTGTTGTTGATCGAGGAGGCGACCACCGCCCCGGTGGCCGCGTTGATCAGGTACATGTCGAGGTCGGAGTCGCCCGCTCCGGCCGAGGTGAACGCATCATCCCACTGGAGCACCAGGTCGATCGTCCCCCCGTTCGGAATCACGATCCGCTGGCGGGTATCGATCGCGGCACTGGCGTCATAGTCAATGAACGATCCGTTCGTCGTCCCGGCACTGTCGGTCGAGGTCTGGATTGAGACGTTCTGGTACGAACGATTGCCGTTGTTCCCGGCAGCCGAGAAATAGGTGACGCCCTGCGCCGCCACTTCGTTGATCGCCGCGGTGGCCGGACCATCCTGATAGAACGCCTGCGTGCGGAACCCGATGTCATCGACAATCACCTTCGCACCGGCCGCCGCGAGTGCGCGAATGGCAGCGGCGAGTTCCGTTTCTGAACTGCCTGCGGCGTGAAACAGCAGATTGGCCCCCGGCGCCACGTCGTGGACGACCTGGAGCATCGCCCGGCCTTCATCCGTGAAAGTGGTTCCCGTCCGGTCGCGCAACACCTGAACGGTGTTTGGCAGCTCGCGGTTCGAAATGTCGACCGCCGCGCCACCCCGCGCGTTGTAGCTGTCCGAGATCACCCCGATGGACACGCCCGCACCATCGTAGGCCGAGGCAAAGGTTCGGACGCGATCCGCCCGGACAACAGAATCCCCCTGGGACTGCACCGCCCCGGCCTTCAGAATTGGTTTCGGTAGCGCGGTGACGGCCCCGATCCCCTGCGCACTGAGACCACCGGCCTTCTTGGCCTGTGCCAGCGGCAGATAGCCCTCCACGATGCTGTACTTCGCGTCGGACCCTACCTCGACGAACCCCAGCGGTTTCAGAGCCTGCTGGGCCATCGAGACGTTGTAGGCCGAAACCCGAACCAGCACACGGCCCGCATCGTCGAACACCAACCGCGAGCGAACCGCTTCGTCCTGGGGAGCTGCCAGCAGAAGCTGCAACTGCGTGTCCAGAGGCGAGTTGGGGTCCAATTGGGGGGGCGAGACGGGGTTCACCGCCAGCAATTGTCGCCCCTCGAGCTGCTCGACCGGCAACGCCCGACCGGCCATCCGTCGCTTTCGCGACTCGCCGCGAGAGGTATGGGTGGTCAATTTCCCCTGGCGGAGCGCATGGAGCCAATGACGAATCACGGGGAACCCCTTCTTGAACTGCTGGTGGTGAACGGAATCCGGCCGGGGGGGAACCGTAAAACCAGATACTTGCCATTCTTCACGGCCAGCGCGACCGCTCGCAAGAACAGCTGATTGAAATCCTGCCCAGATCGCACGGACGATCCCGTCGTTTCGGTTATGCATTACGTTCTTAACGAGAGGGGACGCTGTAACAGTTGTCAAAGTTCCGACAATTGGACCAAATTCTTCGTTTTTCCGTGGAAGAGGCGATTTCGCCACATGTCGAGAACCCTGGCCATAACCTGTTATCGCCCAGAAGCTTACAACTCCGTACGATTCACTTAGGGTCGCCGGATTGCAGAATGCGAGCGCGGGTCCGGTTCTTCACATCAGAGTCGTCCCCCAACGGCCTTCCGGAGAGGGCGAAATTCGTCAGGACCGGCAGCACTCGTCCGCTGCGGGACGGGGCGATATCCTCATGTTCACGAACGGCGCCTCAAAAGTTGACGAGGATCACTGACCGCCGTTGCCAACGAAACAAAAACGAATCTGTCAGAGCCTGATTGAGGACGCACATGCCCAAGGTCTTGATGCCGATCGGCGACGCAACGGAAGTCCTGGATACGATGTATCCCTACTTTCGGCTGCCGGAAGACGGTTTTGAAGTGGTCGTCGCCGGTCCGGACGCGCGGCTGTATCACATGGTCCAGCACGAGCGACCGCCCGGTTGGGACATCACGCAGGAAACGCCCGGCTACCACCTGGAGGCGACCGTGGCGTTCCGGGACGTCAATCCGGACGAATTTGCCGGTCTCTTCATCTCCGGAGGGCGGGCTCCGGAATACCTGCGATACGACCGACACCTGCTCGACATCACCCGACATTTCTTCGCGGCCCAGAAGCCGGTCGCCTCGGTTTGCCATGGGGTCGAGATCATTGCGGCCGCTGACGTCATTCGCGGTCGGACGCTGACGACCGTTGCCAAATGCGCTCTGGATGCGACGTTTTCGGGCGCGACTTATGTCGACCAGCCCACCGTGGTCGACGGGAATCTGGTGACCGCCCGTACCTGGCACGACAACACCCCCTTCATGAAACAATTCGTGCGGATGCTCAACGCGTATGTGGCCGGGGGGGCTGGCAGGTGACCGTGTCGCAGCCCAAATCGCAGGATTCGCCCGGACCGTCCGTCAAGCCAGAGAACGAAGCGGCGCCCTTGCTCGACGTGATCGACCTGCGGACCTGGTTCGACACCGAATCGGGCGTGGCGCGGGCGGTCGACGGGATCAATTTCTCGCTGCGGGCAGGGAAAACGCTGGCGGTGGTGGGGGAAAGCGGCTGCGGGAAAACCGTGACGGCCCTTAGCATTCTGCGGCTGATTCCGATGCCACCGGGGCGGTTCGCCAGCGGCGAGATTCGGTTCGAGGGGCGCGACCTGACGAAGTTGTCGCCCCAGGAATTGAGGTCGATCCGGGGCGGAAAGATCGCGATGATCTTTCAGGAACCGGCGACGAGCCTGAATCCCGTCTTCACGATTGGCGATCAGATCGCGGAAGCAATCAAGTTGCACCGCAAGCTGCCTCCGGCAGACGTTCGGCCGGAAGTCATTCGGGCCCTGAAATCGGTCCAGGTGAGTGACCCGGAACGGAGAATCGACCAGTATCCGCACGAGATGTCGGGCGGCATGAAACAGCGGGTCATGATCGCCATGGCGCTCGCCTGTCAGCCCCGGCTGTTGATTGCTGACGAGCCGACCACGGCCGTCGATGTCACGATTCAGGCCCGGATCCTCACGCTGCTGCAGGATCTGCAGGCAAAGACCAACATGTCGATCCTGCTGATCACCCATGACCTGGGGGTCGTGGCGGAACTGGCTGATGACGTGGTCGTCATGTATGCCGGGCAGGTGATCGAGCAGGCTCCCGTCGAACAACTGTTCGACCATCCCCGTCACCCCTACACCCAAGGTCTATTCGCAAGCCTGCCCAACATTGAGGGTGAGAAAAAGCGGCTGGTGGCGATTGAAGGCTCCGTTCCGGCGGCCACGCGGTTCCCCGAAGGCTGCCGGTTTCGCGAACGCTGTCCACACGCGGCCGAGATCTGCTTGCAGAATCCGCCGCTCGTTTCGATCGGTGACAATCATTCCGTCGCCTGCCTGCGGCACGCGGAGATCGTGCGCCCGGCGTAAGCCGTGCGAGGACAGCGAGCCCCCCACGGATCATTCAGAATGTCCTGCCGTGAGTGCTGCAGGGAGCAGCCGCTCAATCGCCTGTTCGAGCAGGTCGACCGCGAACTTCAGTCCGTACTCCCAGACTCCGGGCGAGACCATCCGTTCCCACGCGACCATGCCGGGTGTCGTGATGACGAATCCGTCCGGCGTCTCGAAACGCAGGTGCACGGCCGAGGTCAGGATCGGCCCGACCGTCTGGACACCAAGCCCCCCACGAGAAATGTCGATGCACCGACCTGGCAGCGGCTGGTGTTGTAGCAGCGGTTGGTCCGGGTCGCGGGGCTGAAGCCAGACGGGAACCGAGTAAGCGAACCGCTCGTGGCGACGTCGGTCGTTCGTCTCGTAGGGATGCGGGGTCATGGGGCCGTTCCCGAAGAAGTGGGTTACTGGAGGTGAGAGGCGCGTCACCCGGGTATCCCAGGTGTGCCCTCCGCCTGTCAGGTGTTTCGCAGCTCGCCAGAGAGGCTGGCTGGTGCGGTGAGAGAGGTCGCCGAGGGCGTCTTCGCGAAGTCTTCGTCGCCGAAGTGAGACGGGTTCGGCAAAAAGCGACGAGGATGTCCATTTCTCAGTGAGAGAAGTGTTTCTCCTCAACCCGCGGAGCATGCCCGGAGAACCCGCATCGTCCGCGCGGGCCGCACTTCCGGTGCGGTCCGCACGTGGCTTTCCCCAATTGGAGCGACCTCACGGGCATTCAGGCCGCGCACATGGCAAACGCGGGCAAGGTTTGCGTGTTGCTCAAAGTCAACGCGTCGGGCGAACCCTGCCGATCCCAACGGCTGCCCTGAGGCGGAGACTTTGGCTCCGCTCTCGCTGCATCGGCTGTCGTACGACCTCTCCTCGTGTCTGAGTCGAAACCATGTTTGAAGGCGATGTCGAACTCCTCAACGATTTCGTAATCGAATCCACGGAGGGGTTGGCGGAAATCGAGTCCAACCTGATGTCCATTGAGGACCAGGGGGCCGACATTGATGTCGATCTCGTGAACAAGGTGTTCCGCGCGATTCACTCCATAAAGGGGGCGGCGGGCTTTCTCGGACTGGAACGGCTGGCCGAACTGGCTCACAGTCTGGAAAACGTGTTGAGCCTGATCCGGTCCCGGCAACTTGTTCCCACAACCGGTGTCGTCGAACCGCTCCTCAAGGGGAGCGACACGCTGCGACGGATGCTCGCGGATGTGATCAACTCGAACGGCTGTGACGTTTCCGCCCACGTGAAAACACTCGCCGCTGTCGCGGAAGGAACCGCGAGTTCCGCCGAGCAAACAGGAGACGAGTCCAGTCCGTCCCCCGAGCCCAAGGCTGACTCATCGGTCGCGACGGCCGCGACGCTCTCCCTGGATTCCGCCGACCTCGCCGCCGCGATCGAGCGCGGCCAGAACGTGTTTATCATCGATTGGCGCCCCGCCGAGGACATCGTCTGCCGCGATCCGGATGGGCTAATGCAGACGCTGCGGGACACCGGCGATTTGCTGGCGTCGACTCTTCCCGAGGGACCTGTCCAACAAGCACTCCGGTCGGTCGCTTCGTTCCAGGTTGCACACGCCACGATTCTCACCGCATCACAGTTGGCGGCATTTTTTCAGATTCCTGTCGAGCGGATTCGAGAAGCCGAGACTTCGACAGGTGGCGCCGCAGGCCAGGCATCCGACCAGGCAGTTGTCACCCCTACCGAGTCGATCTCGTCCTCGGCAAATGCCAGCATGTCGACATCGGCTGACGCGTCCCAGCGCGAATCGGCCGTTTCCCCTTCGCCCGCCACGCACCTTGCCAACAAACGGGACGCCGAAACCGCGGTGTCGCCCGTTCCTGCCAGCACAACCTCTCCGGCCAGGGACCATGCTCACGGCGACGAGGACCGCAAGGCCCATACAGCCGATGCCAACATCCGCGTCGCCGTCTCGGTGCTCGACCGGCTGATGAATCTGGCCGGTGAACTCGTGCTTGGTCGCAATCAGCTTCTGCAGACACTCGGCAGCGGAGACCTCCGCGCGATCGAGTCGGTTTCTGGCCGGATCGATCAGATCACGACTGACCTGCAGGAAACGATCATGCGGACCCGCATGCAGCCGGTCGGCAATGTGCTCGGCAAGTTCACGCGAGTGGTGCGGGACCTGAGCCGGCAACTGGGCAAGCAGGTTCAACTTGAGATCGAAGGCAAGGAGGTCGAACTCGACAAGACGATTATCGAGTCGATCGGCGATCCTCTCACCCACCTCGTCCGCAACTCCCTCGACCACGGAATCGAGTCCCCCGCGGTCCGGGCTCAGGCCGGAAAAACTACGATGGGGACGGTCCGGTTGCGGGCCCTGCATCAGGAAGGAAAAGTGCTGCTGGTGGTGGAAGACGACGGCGCGGGAATTGACGCCGCGAAGCTCAAGCGGAAGGCCGTGGAAAAGGGGTTGATCACCGCGGACGTCGCCGACGCGATGACGCAGCGAGAGGCGCTGCAGTTGATCTTTGCCCCAGGGTTCTCGACGGCCGAGCAGGTCACGGCGGTGAGCGGGCGTGGCGTGGGCATGGATGTCGTGAAAACCAACTTCGAACGCCTTGGGGGACATGTCGAGATCGACACCGTCGTGGGACGCGGGACAACCATCACCGTCCGACTCCCCCTGACGCTGGCCATCATCCCCTCCCTGATCACCAGTTGCGGCGGTCAGCGGTTCGCGGTGCCACAGGGAAACATTCGTGAGCTTGTCCGCGTGGGCGCAGCGGAGCACGCCGAACGGATTTCACGAGTCAATCGGTCGGAGGTTCTCCGATTACGAGGCACGCTGCTGCCGCTGGTCCGGTTGGACAGCGTGCTGACGCGAACCGGCCCTTCGACGGGGTCGAGTGGCAGCGATGATTCTGCGACCAAGTCTCTTGCCACGGGCGTGACGAACATTGTCGTCGTCGAGACCGGTCGACTCCGCTACGGGCTGGTGGTTGACCGATTGCACGATTCCGAGGAGATCGTCGTCAAGCCCCTGGGACGGCACCTCAAGGGAATCCGGTTTCTGGCGGGGTCGACGGTTCTCGGGGACGGCCGCGTCGCGATGATCCTCGATGTGGGAGGTCTCGCCCGGCGGTCGAAACTGAGCGAGATCCAGGACCGCGCGGTTCGCACTCAGCACGCGGAAGCGGCGGATCGACAAGAGGCCGAGCGGATTCCGACCCTGCTGTTCACCAACCATCCCCGCGAATGGTTCGGCGTGCCAATGTCGGTTGTCTCCCGAATCGAGCGGGTGCGGGCGGAACAGATCGACTCGGTCGCGGGACGGGAAGTTCTGCAGTATCGAGGGAACACGCTGACGCTGGTCAGCCTCGAAAACTGCGTCCCTGCCCGGCCTCGCCCCGATCAGACGATGCTCAACATCATCGTCTTTAAGCATGGAACTCGGGAGATGGGGCTGATCGCGCCCACCGTCGTCGATATTCGCGAGCTGCCCTCCGAAATCGACACCGGCGCGTTCAAGGCGCCCGGTGTGCTGGGGTCGCTCATCGTCGATGGGCACACGCTGCGATTCCTCGATGTGTTCGATCTGGGGAACACGCAACACGCCGTGGGGCGTGCTGCCGCGGACCAGAATCCGGCAACCACGGGGGATGCGGCGCAGCCCGCTCCGACAAAACCGCGGATTCTCTACGCCGAGGATTCGACCTTCTTCCGGAACAAGGTGACCCGGTTCATGGAGGCCGAGGGATGGCAGGTGCTCCCCTGCGAGGACGGGCAGATCGCCTGGGATCGTTTGTCCGATCCCCAGGTCGAGCTCGATCTCATCATCACAGATATTGAGATGCCCAACCTGGACGGGTTCGGTCTCACGGAACGGATTCGAGCCAGCGATCGCTGGGCGAACATCCCGGTGATCGCGGTGACCTCACTCGCCAGTGATACGGACCGGGCCCATGGGATTGCCGCGGGCGTCACCGAGTACATGGTGAAGCTCAATCGCGAACAACTCATTGCCGCCGTGTCCAAAATCCTCGGCCTCGCTGTGGCCCACTCGGACTGAGCCTGAACACTGCGAACCGCATCAGAGCAACGCCCAGTCCGTACGACCTGTGACATCCCCTTCAAACCGTTTCCGCGATTCCCTTCATTGTCCCCCACGGAAATCTTCCGCCACGGAATCACCTGATGACCGCGCTTGCCACCGAGACTCGCACTCCACCCACAACCGGTCAGAAACGCCAACTGGTCACGTTTCGACTGGGGGACCGGCTGTCGGGAATCCCCATTGAAGCCGTTTGTGAAATCCTCCGGGTTGAAGAAGTCACGCCCGTCCCCGACGCCCCGGCAGTCGTGCGCGGGGTGGTGAATCTGCGTGGCGCCGTGGTGACGGTCCTCGACCTGCGAACCGTCCTGTCGATGGGAACGGTCGAGATCGGTCCCGCCTCGCGGATGGTTGTTGTCAACTCGGGGGACGAAATCATCGGGCTGCTCGTGGACCGCGTCGCCGATGTGGTGACCATCGATCCCGAGGACCGCGAACCACTTCCCGCCAACATGGAAACCGGCGACGTGAGATTCTTCACCGGTGTGTACCGGGTGCAAGACGACCTGCTCGTCGCCCTGGATGTCGTCACGGCGCTGGCCGAGGGGGTGATCGAGGACGATTAATCCACCTGCTGACTTCCGACTCCGAAGACGGTCCCACTCCTCCGATTCGGGACTCCAATTCCTGTGCTGATTCCAAACGGACCGCGGTGCCGCGGTACCAGTTACCAGACCTGACACCTTCCTCGATTCAAAACACGGAGATTCGTTCATGCGTTTGCGAACTCAACTCGTTGTGGCCTTCCTCGGATGCGGCATTCTGCCGCTGGTCGTCCTGGGGGCGATCAGTTTCTCGACCGCACGCACCGGGATGGCGGGCATGGAGTCGACCGCCCGGGCAAGCCTTGAAAAGGGCGCGGAAGAGCAACTCGTGGCCATCCGCGGCCTGAAGAAGCAGCAGGTCGAAACCTACTTCGACATCCTCCGCAAGCTGATGGTCAACTTCTCGGAGAACCCCTCGATCGTCAGCGGGTTCCACGAACTGCGAACCACCTACCGTGAGCACCGTACGGAACTCAAGGACTTCGAACCGCAGGCCGCCCGCGCCGCGCTGCAGCAGTTTTATGTCAACGACTTCAGCGGCGAGTACCGCAAGCAGAACGATGGGAAGCAGGCCGATGTCGCGGCGTACCTGTCGCGCCTCGCCGACCATCAGGTCGCGCTGCAGCTGGACTACATCCACAACAACGCCAATCCGCTCGGGCAGAAGCACCTGCTCGACCGCGCGGCTTCGAAGACCAAGTACAACGAGGCTCACGCCAAGATCCATCCGCTGATTCGCGACTATCTGCAACAGTTCATCCTCTACGATGTGTTCATGGTCGATGCGGAATCGGGCGATATCGTCTACAGCGTGTTCAAGGAGATCGACTACGGAACGTCGCTGCGGACTGGTCCCCTCGCGAAGTCCTCCCTCGCGGAGGTGTTCAAGCGCTCGCTGGAAGTGGCCGACGCGCGGGATGTCGTGATGGTCGACTTTGCACAGTACCTCCCCTCGTACGAGGCCCCGGCCTGTTTCATCGCCAGCCCGATCACCGAAGGGGACAAGCGAATCGGCTCGATCATCTTCCAGGTGCCCCTGGATCGTCTCACGCAGGTCATGTCCGACCGTTCGGGACTAGGCGAAACGGGCGAAACCGTTCTCGTCGGCAGCGACTTTCTCCCCCGCACCGACTCGTATCGCGACCCCGAACATCGCACCGTCATCAAGGCGTTCCGCAATCCCGCCAAAGGACGGATCGAGACGGAAGGAATCCGCAAGGCGCTCACGGAAGGAACCTCGGGGGTCGGCACGCTGGTGGACTATATCGGCAATGAAGTGGTTTCCGCGTACTGTCCCGTCGAGATCATGGGGGTCAAGTGGGCCCTGACGGCCAAGCGAGATACGAACGAAGCCCTCGCCGCTGTCGCCGCGATGTCCAATGTCGCCACGGTGTCTTCAGCTCGTCTGGTGTACTGGACGTTCGGTGTCGGGATCGCGGCGTGTGGTTTGGTCGCCCTCGTGGCCTTGTGGAAAGCAAACGGCATCGCCCGCCCGATCGTGGCGGCCTCCGAGTTCGCGCAGACGATCGCCAACGGGGAACTGACCCGTGACTGCACGGTCAAGGCGACAGCCGAAGCCGGCGAACTGATCGCCGCGATGAACCGGATGCGTGTCAGCCTGAAGGAGATGGTCTGTCGCCTGGGTGGAAACGCCCGGACGCTGTCGCAATCGTCCGAAGGGTTGTCGTCGACGGCGGCCCAACTGGCATCTGGCGCGGACGAGGCGACGCACCTCTCCACGTCGGTCACAGCCGCTGCCGAGGAAATGTCGTCGAACATGACCTGCGTGAGCGCGTCCACCGAAGAGATGTCTGCGAACGTTCGCACGGTGGCCGCCGCCGTGGAAGAGATGACCGCCAGCATCGCGGAAGTGGCCCAGAACGCCGAGCGGGCCGCGGGCGTCGCCCAGGAGGCCGCCATGCTCACCGAGCAAAGCAACGTCAAGGTGACGCAACTGGGTCTGGCCGCCAGTGAAATCGGCAAGGTGATCGAAGTCATTCAGGACATCGCCGAACAGACCAACCTGCTCGCCCTCAATGCGACGATTGAAGCGGCCCGCGCCGGCGAGGCCGGCAAGGGGTTCGCGGTCGTGGCCACGGAAGTCAAAGAGCTCGCCAAGCAGACCGCGTCCGCGACGGACGACATTCGGACCCGCATCGAAGCGATCCAGGCCGCTTCGACCGAGGCGATCCAGGCGATCAGCAACATCGAGACGGTGATCCGCAACGTCAACGAAGTCTCGCGCACGATCGCGTCGGCCGTGGAGGAGCAGCGGATCACGACGACCGAGATTTCCAAGAGCGTGGCCGAGACGTCCACCGCGGTCGAAACCGTTACCAAGAGCATCTCCGAGTCGGCCATGGCCAGTCGCGAGATCACGCAGAACATGTCCAAGGTGGACACGGCGGCCCGACAGACGTCGGTCGGCGCGTCGAGTGCCAAGGACGCCGGTGACGAACTGCTGCTGCTGGCGGAAGAACTGCAGTCGCTGATTCGACACTTCAAGATCGAAGAACGCGAAGCGGTGGCCGCACAGGCCTGATTTGTGAAGTAGCCTTCTCTGGGATTCGCCTTTTTCCGGGGCGCCGGCCGTTCACGGCGGCGCCCCGGTTTTCGATTACGAAGGCCTGGATTGGCGTCGGCCACGTTGCGTTCCTCAGATATTTCATCCCGTCCCAATCGCCCCGATCCCTTCCCCCGGGAGTTTCCTTCGGTGATCGCTTCTCCCCCCATGAGTCACCCCACGCGTCCATCCGAAATCGAACCGGCCCAGTTGCGCGTCCTCGTGGTGGACGACTCCCTGATTTATCGCAAAGTCGTCCGCGATACACTGGCGACCATTCCCGGTGTAGAAGTCGTCGCCTCCGCCGCCAACGGCCTCATCGCGATCGACAAGATCCAACAGCTCAAGCCTGATCTCGTCACGCTCGACTTCGAGATGCCCGAACTCGATGGTCCCGGAGTGCTGGCGTGGATGAAAAAGAACCGCGTCGCAACCCGCGCCGTCATGATCAGCGCGCTGACATCCGAAGGGGCGACCTCCACTTTTCGGGCCCTCGAGGCGGGTGCGTTCGATTTCGTCGTCAAGCCCTCGGGCAGCGACACGCACCGTAATCGCGAGGAACTGCAGTCCGCATTGACCGAAAAAGTCGAGGCCTTGCGCGGTCAGATGCGATCTCGTGCGGGGCGAACCCCGGTACGGAACCTGGCGGCCGGTGACATCTCCGGTCTCGCGAATGCCCGTCCGGGCACCCCTGGCAAACGATCGATCGTCAAGCCCGGAGACCGGCGCATCGGGATTGTCGGGATCGGGGTCAGCACAGGTGGTCCCGACGCCCTGCGCCAAATGCTGCCCAGGCTTCCCGCCGATCTTCCCGTTCCGGTCGTGCTGGTCCAGCACATGCCGCCGGTGTTTACCCGATCGCTCGCAAACAGTCTCGACAAGCTCTGCGCGCTCCGCGTCTACGAGGCGGAACACGGTCAAGTGATTCGACGCGGCGAAGTGGCGATCGCCCCCGGCGGTCGGCAGATGCGTGTCGTCCCGACGGCAACCGGCGACGCCCGCGTGGAACTGACCGACGATCCACCCGTGCAAAGCTGCAAACCATCGGTCGACTACCTGTTCAACTCGCTCGCCGAAACCTACGAGAATCGAACGCTCGCGGTCATCATGACTGGAATGGGCTACGACGGCGCCGACGCCTGTGTCCGGCTCGGTAAGCTCGGAGCCCCGGTGATCTGCCAAAATGAAGCGTCGTGCGTGGTCTTCGGCATGCCCCGCCGACCGGTGGAAGAGGGAGTGGCCGACGCGGTCGTCCCGCTCGACCGGATCGCCGACACCATCCACTCCTACTGTGTTCCGACCCGCTGAGGTCGCACGCGCAGTCTTCGCATCGGCCTCATTGTTCACACGCCGCGACCAGATCTCCCTCCACGCTGGAAAGCTCGCTCCGCCATGAATTTGTCCCCCGACGACATTTCACGCCTGTGTCTGTTGGTCGACGAACTGTCCGGGATTCAATGGGACGCTTCGAAAACCTATCTGATTGAAGCGCGGCTGGTTCCGCTCCTGGCAACGTTTGGCATAGCGAACTTCGGCGATCTCATCTCCAAAGTCCGGGCCGGGCTCGACATCAAGCTGCGAACCGCGTTCATCGACGCGATCACGACGCGCGAAACCTTGTTCTTCCGCGACGATTCCCCCTTCCAGGCACTCGAGTTCAAGGCGCTTCCCGAGATCATCGACGCCAAGGCGGCGACTCCCTTTTCGCGGCGTCTGAGGTTCTGGTCCGCCGCGTGCAGCAGCGGTCAGGAACCGTACAGCCTGGCCATCCTGTTGCGGGAGATGATCGAAGACATCGATCGCTGGGATGTGCAGATTCTGGCCACGGACCTTGCCCCCGCCGCACTGGCGACGGCCTCCATCGGCGTTTACTCCGAGTTCGAAGTCTCCCGCGGGATGTCCCCCAAGCTGCGTGAAAAGTACTTCCGGCGGACCCCGGAAGGCTGGCAGGTGAGCGAGGCCATCAAGAAGCTCGTGAAGTTCGAGCGGCGAAACTTGCTGGAGCCGTTCGGCGCACTGGGTCCGTTCGACGTCGTGTTCTGCCGAAACGTCGCGATCTACTTCGACCTGGAGACGCGGAAAGACCTGTTTGACCGCCTGGCGAAGACGCTCGCGCCGCATGGGGCCCTGTTTGCCGGCAGTTCCGAAAACCTCTCCTGCTACGGAGAGCGTTGGAAGCCCCAGTTCCATTGTCGCGCGACGTTCTATCAGCCCAACAAGCCCGCGACCCAGGCGGTGGCAACCGCCGCCGCGAAACCCGTTCCGCCCTCTTCAACCGCATATCGCTCCAGCACGCCCGCTGTGCCCACGGCCACTGCGCCCTCGCCCGCTGGCCCCAAGCCCGCTGTCGCCAGGTCCGTCACGGCGACGACGTCCCTCAAAACCGGTCTTTCCTCGACACCCCTTGTGTCGTCATCCGCCCGCTGACTATCGACGCGCAGTACCGGACGATTCTCGACGCCTGGAAACCAAACCAGGCCCTTTGGTCGCGGATGTCCTTTGGGTGAAACCTTCGTCTCGCCAGGCAGCCCTGCGGATTCGCTCCGCGGCTCCGCGGACCTGCGTTGACGCGTTCGGCTCTTGGAAAGCCTCGTGGCTTCCGACACTAAGCCAAAGACAATTAGCAGACCGAAACTGGAACAACCCGGTTGAGTCCAAACCATGGAGAAACGAAAAAACCCGCATTCCTGCGGGTTTCTCGGCTTCTGAAACTAGTCTAGTGCCCCCACAAGGACTCGAACCTTGAACCTAATGATTAAGAGTCATTTGCTCTACCGATTGAGCTATAGGGGCGTTCGGTAGGTTACCGGCGCATGTGCTCCGGAATCGAACGGCACCGGCTCGCCGGGACCATTCGAGCCACGCATTATAAGGGTCAGCGGAACGGACGCAAGTGATTTTGATGCGGTTTCCGGAAGCGGTGGGGTGAAGATGTTGGCGGTGTGCGGGGCCACGATTCGTCGGAGCGGCGGCGGTCTTTCGATGGCGGCGTTTCAGTTTGGTGGCGATGGTCGAACCTCCGGGCGCTTACGCTTCCGGCTCCGATGGATTCGGTCTGAACAGATGGAGGGATTCGCGATAGAAGCGACGGCGATGGGAGCTTGAACGGAGCGTCTGTCTCCCATATGAGGGTTCTCAGGGGGAAGAGCCCTGTCAGCCCTACCGAAGCGTGTGAGTTTTGGACCGATGCACTCCGCCGGAACGCCATGGAACTCCGTCCGCCGAGAGCGAAACGCACGAGGCGGTGGCTCGTCGTCACTCCGGGCGTGGCTCTGTTGCTGATTGTCGGGCTGGTCGTGTGGAAGCGGTTTCAGCCTGTTTCACTGGCGAACCGTTCGACGGAGAGACAGGCTGCCTTGGGCCTGGAGCGGCCCTTGCCTCACTGGGCCCTGTTCGATCAGCGGAATCAACTGGTGCGCGTTGATCGTTATCGAGGTCGACATGCCCTGCTGATCCAGGCCGGAGGTGCAACGCCGCGGCAACATGCTGAGTGGCGTACGCTCGATCAGATCGCTCCTCAGTTTCATTCAGCCGACTGGATTGTGCTGCGGGTGAATTCCTGCCGACCGGCGGAAAACCGGCCCGAAGCGGGATCGACCGATTCCGCCACGACGATCTGGCTTTCCGATCTTGACGGACGCGTCCAGGCGGAACTGGCTGCGGCGGTTGACGAATCCCGCTCGGCTTTGGCAGTGACAGGATCTGAAGCGGACGCGTTCTCCCGCGTTCGCTGGTATCATGTCGACCGGCGCGGCGTGATTGTGCGCACGGCTCCCGGATGGCTCAATCCAACGATGGCTGAAGAGATTTTGGCGACCCGTTAGTGCGGCGCGTTTCGGGGGTTGGTTGTCGGGGGGAAGCGGTTGTCCTCCGGGCGCTAACGCTTCCGGCTCCCTCGATTACGACCGGCGCTCACAAATCGGCGACAACACCCCGTTTGGCCCCCAACAGTGTGGAGGCCTGACCATTGACAGCCCCACGGCAGACCATGTGCCCAATTGTGACGCTGACGACCGACTTCGGGTGGCAGGACAGTTACGTCGCACAACTGAAGGGCGTGATGCTGGGACTTGCTCCGGGTCTCACGATTGTCGACGTGTCGCATGCGGTCGAACCAGGGGACGTTCAGGGAGCGGCCGAGATTCTGGCCGATCTTCCCGACGCGTTTCCTGCAGGCACTGTTCACGTTGCAGTGGTGGATCCGGGGGTGGGGAGTGCGCGGCCCCTGGTTGCATTTCAGTCGGCCGGCCAGATGTGGGTGGGGCCAGACAATGGAGTGTGGGGACGCGTCGCCGAGCGGTACGCGCCCACGATCGTCCATCAGATTGAAAACCGAACGTGGTGGCGCGAACGTGTTTCGTCGACCTTTCATGGCCGGGACATTCTGGGCCCTGTCGCCGCGCGGTTGGCGGTCGGCTGGCCGTTAAGTGATGTGGGGCCTGTCTCGCACGACTCGCTGCAAGCGTTGCCCCAGCGAGCGGCACGGGTCGGTCCGCGCGCGGCGAGCGGCGTGATCGTGGCGATCGATCGATTTGGCAATGGCCTGACCAATCTCCAGGTGAGCGAGCTGGTCGCCGCGTGGGGAAACGACCGATCGCAATGGCGCATTACGGCGGGACAGTATCGGATCGAAGGACTCAGCCGCTGTTATGCCGACGCGGAGGGCGGGGAAGTACTCGCACTGGAGAGCAGCCAGGGACGGCTGGAGATCGCCGTTCGCGATGGCATGGCCGCCGCGGAACTGGGGCTGGTTCGCGGTCAGGTGGTGACCGTTGAGCGAGGTGCCTCGTGAGCGCTAATGTGAGGCAAGTGTCCGGGACCGGGGCGAACGTGCCGACCAAAGGGCTCTTCATTACCGGGTCGGATACGGGAGTGGGGAAGACGGTGGTGGCCGCGGCGATCATTCGCACGGTCCGCGCGGCTGGGATGCGAGTCGGCGCGTACAAGCCGGCGGTCAGTGGCGCGGTGCGAGACGCACTGGGTCGACCATTCTGGGAGGACGTCGAAGCATTGGCGGCAGCGGTTGGGGAACCGGTCTCGGGGGATTGGATTTGTCCCCAACGATTCCTGGCTCCGCTCGCCCCGCATCTTGCCGCCCGGGCCGAGGGAGCGTCGATCGATGAGTCACTGCTGGTCGCGGGAGCCAGTGTGTGGGCCGCAAAGGGGTTGCAGAATGGTGAGTCGACAGGTGGCGTTGAGGCTCTGGTTGTTGAAGGGGCCGGGGGCATCCTGTCGCCCTTGTCGGACCGGTTGTTGAACGTCGATGTCGCGGTGGAGTTCGGGTATCCGGTGGTGATTGTTTCCAGGCAGGGTCTCGGAGCGATCAATCGCACGTTGCTTGCGGTGGAGGCGGCACGGTCCCGTGGGCTGGTCGTCGCGGCCGTTGTGCTCAACGAGACGGAGATCGCCTCGGACGAGCAAACCGGAAGAGAGGACGGACCGATCAATCGTCCGGCTCGAGACCCCTCGGTCCCATCGAACCGGCCCGAGCTGGCCCGCTGGCTGCCCGGCATTCCGATCGTAGAGACCGGGTGGAGTGAATCGCGGGACTTGCGGAACCAGCCCGGCTTTCTGACAATCGAATGGCGGAAACTGATGGATCATGGCGCCGTTCTTGTAAGGCCGTGATCGGTGATGAAACGTGATCGTCGACGAGCCGCTGCTGGCAATCAGCGGAACCGTTGCAGAGATTACGAACCGACTGCAATTGAGCTGAGGATGCAATCGCCCGCAGTTCCGATGGGGCGCTGTGATACCAACGTCGGAGTTTCGAGAGGACAGGTTGGCATGGCGATCGAGTTGCAGTGTGGCGAGTGTTCCGCGGTTCTCGTGGCGGATGCCCCGGGGACGATGGTCGCCTGTCCGCATTGCGGGGCCCATTTGATGGTGCCTGAACTGGCCGCCGTGGGGATCGAAGCCGAACCAGCTGCTGTGGGAGAGGTGCTCCCCGAGCTGGAATCAGTGGTTCGGGTTCTATCTGACACCAGTGAAATTCCTTGCAGCGAGCCCAAGACGGACGAACTCCCAGGCGCGCTGGTGTCTGCCCCGTTTGATGCACCGACGGAAGCCATTCCAGAAGCGGTTGCGGCGGAGTTGGCGCGGCTGGATGCAGCCCGCCTATCGACGGCGACTTCTACGGCGACGGCCGAGACTCAGGCGTTCGCGCTTCCGCCAGCAGTGGTATCTTCCGTTGATTCGCTGGCCGCAACGACACCGTTCACCCTGACCGATACGATTGCGGCCGATTCGCAGAACTCTCCAGGTTCCGTGAACACGGCACCATCGGCCGAGACGCCAGTGAAAACGGTCTCGGCTTCTGCTTCAGCACCGGTTACGACCGTGCCGGCTGAGATGGTGCCACGAAAATGGTTCCAACTTGCGTTGACTGTCTGCAGCATCCTGGGCTTTATCACGCTGTTCCTGGGATACGCGGTCAGCCAGCAGATCTTCCGCCGGCATCAACTCGAAAGCCTGCCCGACCTGGCCCCGCCCCGGCCCAAGGACGGCCGACAGGAAGTGACCCAGATCACCGTCCCGTTCGATGCCCCCATGGCCCCGCTCCATACGTTGCGGCTGGGCGACTCGCGGCGGTTCGGCAACCTCGTCGTCACGGCGCTGCGAATTGAAAAATGCCCGATCGAGTTTGTTCACTACGACCCCGAGAATAAGACGACACAGCCTCCCTCGGTTCCGGTCTGGAAGCTGGTCTTGCGTGTCGAGAATGCGGGTTCCACTCCTTTCGCGCCGTTCGACCACCGCTTGATCTACTCTCGGCAGGAAGATCGGAAGAACGGCTCGATCCTGCTCGCCAATAACTTTGTGGGACTGGCCGATGAGCGCGAACCAAAGGCGCCGCGAGTCATGATGTATGAACTGCCGGAGGGATCGGTCTGGGACCTGAAGGGTCAACTGTGCGGGCGCGATCTGGCGCCCGGCGAAGCAGTCGAGACCTTTCTGGCGACAGACCCTGTGGGCCTCGATCAATTGTCGGGCGATTTGATCTGGCGGGTTCATTTCCGCAAGGGGCACAATGCGAACAGCGGTAGGGGCGTGACAACGGTCGTTGAAATCGCCTTTCATGAATCAGAGGTCGAGGCTTAAATTCAAGGGGCGATTTCCCTCTGGGCTGACGTTGAAGGGCAAAACGTCTAGGCGAGGCGCCTATTGGACATCGATAGTGAGTGATGAATCGCAACGGAACGGATCGATCAATTTCCCGGAAGGAGTGACGAGCATGGCCGGAACGACGCGACGCGATTTTCTCGAAAGCTCGATGTGGGCGGCTGCTACGGCGGCGATGGCAGGGCCAGTGCTTGAGACGGTCGCCCGGTCGGAGGAATCCGGGGCGGCCAGCGAGCGGCTGCGGATTGCCGTGGTGGGTCTCAATGGCCGTGGCCAGGACCACCTGAATGGCTACATGCGTCGCAAGGACTGCGAAGTCGTTGCGGTCTGTGATGTCGACAGTGACGTGGTCGGCAAGAAGGGCGTGGATGTTGTCGAAAAAGCGACTGGCAAAAAGCCGGTCCCCTACAGCGACATTCGCAAGTTGCTCGAAGACAAGTCGATCAACGCGATCTCGATCGCGACTCCGAATCACTGGCATGCGCTCGCGGCGATCTGGTCGATCCAGGCCGGGAAAGATGTCTACGTCGAAAAACCGGTCAGCCACAACGTGGCGGAAGGCCGTCGGATTGTCGATGCGGCGCGGAAGTACGACAAGATCTGTCAAACGGGGACGCAGTCGCGTTCGCAGACCGGCACGAAAGAGGCGATGGCCTTTTTGCACGCCGGGAAGATTGGCGACATCAAGGTGGCGCGAGGCCTCTGCTACAAGCGCCGCCCGTCGATCGGTGCTCGCGGCAATTACTCGGTGCCCACAACCGTGGACTACGATCTCTGGGCAGGTCCGGCCCCGATGAGCCCGCTCACCCGGCCGAAGTTCCACTACGACTGGCACTGGCAGTGGGACGCCGGGAACGGCGACCTCGGCAACCAGGGGATCCACCAGATGGACCTCGCCCGCTGGGGCCTGGGTGTCAGCGATATCGGGAACGCGGTCTACAGCTACGGCGGTCGGTTCGGCTATGAAGACGCTGGCGACACGGCCAACACGCAGGTCACGGTTCACGATTACGGGGACAAGACACTCGTGTTCGAAGTCCGCGGGCTGCCGACTCCCGACTTCAAGGGTGCGACGGTGGGCGTCATCTTCGAAGGGACCGAAGGCTACCTCGTGCTGACCAGTTACGAAGGCGGCGTCGCGTTCGACAAGGACGGCAAAGAGATCGCGAAGTTCAAAGGCGCGGCCGACCACTACGATAACTTCGTCAAGGCGGTGCGGTCGCGGAAGTCGAGCGACTTGAACGCGGATATTCTCGAAGGCCATCTGTCGAGCGCGTTGTGCCACCTCGGCAACATCTCTTACCGGTTGGGCGAACAGGTGTCGGTTGCCGATGCCAAGCAGCGTCTGGCCGGAGCGAAGCTGGCCAGTGAAGCGACGGCGACGTTCGAGCGGTTCACGAACCATCTCGTCGAGAACAAGGTGAACCTCGACAAGACGCAGGTTGGGTTCGGCCCGGTGCTGGCGCTCGATCCGAAATCGGAAACGTTCACGGGCAGCCTCGCCGACAAGGCGAATCCGATGCTGTCCCGCGAATACCGCAAGGGCTTTGAAGTTCCCGCCAGTGCCGAGAAGGTCTAGGCGTGAAGCTTCAGGTGAGAAGTCGACGGTGGCGAGCGGGGAACCTGTGGGTGAACCGCTCGCCACTCGAAGTCGCTGAATGGTGTTGCGGTGGTGACAGGCCAACCTCGGTTGGCCTTGGGACGTGAGTCACGACGGGCTCATCTGATCCGGGGTTCTCCCGGGACCAGTCGGACTCATCAAGCAATTCTTTTCCGACGATTCGTGGTACTCGACGGAATGTCGTAAACGCGACCTGCGTGATCGATAGCGGTTGAGGCGAACGTCGCGTTCCAGTATGTTCGGGTTGGTTTACTTCGCGGTGCCGGTAGACGGTGCATGGCCAGGTGGTGCCGCGAGCTCTCGATTCAAGGTGAGGATATGGCGTCGTCACGGGCGGAAGAAGTCGCGGAAGTGCTGTTCGAGCTGAAACGTGCGGGCAAGGTCTCGACGTACAGCCACATTGCGAAGCGGGCGGGCTTTAGCGCCGGATCGAATGGCAAGGTGATGGACTCGTGCCTTAAGGTCGTGCGTCGCGATTGGCCGCACCTGCACTGGTGGCGGGCAGTCAAGGACGATGGACTGTTGGAGACGGGTTCCGAACAGGCGAAGAAGCTGGCGGAAAATGGTTACGACGTGGAAGCCGCGGGAGACAAGGTGAAGATCATCTCGATGCAGACGCACGTGATGGTCTGGCTGGAGCCGGAACCGGCACCCGTCGCTGCGGCGGCCGAGGCCGAGCCGGCGGACGCCGAGGAAGCCGAGGAAGTCGAAACAACGGAAGAAGCGTGAATGCCACGTCTGGTTCGCGTTCGGTGCGGACCAGTCAGAATCACTCGCGACCGATCGCATCGCCGCCGGACGTCTCCCCAAAATTGGTGGTGTCCTGCGGCGTCTTCTTTTTGTCGGTTGCTCCTGAAGACGCGAAACCGGGAGCCTCGAAACGGGGAGCGAGTTGTGTGAAATCGTGTCGCCCTCGAATTCACGGTCTTCGTTCTTCTAACGGATACGCACGCTTCGATAAGATGGGTGTGGAGAGTCGAGTGAACCAAAGCCGTTCGTTCGGGCAGTCCCGACCGGAGGAGGAGAGGCGATGACAGGTCCTGGAATGAACCCGGCTGCGGTGGAACTGGCGGCCCGCACGCGTCGCCACTTCCTCAAGGAGTCGGCGGTGGGCCTTGGCGGCATTGCCTTGGCCGATCTGCTGGCGGGGGCCACGCAGGGAAGCGAATTGGGCGCTGTCGATTCGATCAATCCCTTGGCGGTCAAACCGCCGATGTTTCCGGCCAAGGCGAAGCGGGTAATCTACCTGCACATGTCGGGTGCTCCGCCGCAGCACGAGCTGTTCGAGTGGAAGCCGGAACTCGTCAAGCACACGATGCAGCCCTGCCCGGACGAGTTGATGAAAGGGGTGCGATTCCCGTTCATCAAAGGGCATCCCAAGCTGCTGGGGACGCCGTACAAGTTCGCGCAGCATGGCCAGTCGGGGGCGTGGATCAGCGAACTGCTGCCGAAGATTTCGGCGCATGCGGATGATCTCTGTTTCATCCACAGCATGAACACCGATCAGTTCAACCATGCCCCGGCCGAACTGTTCCTGTACACCGGCTCGCCGCGAAATGGTGGGGCGGCGATGGGCAGTTGGCTGACGTGGGGGCTGGGGTCCGAAAGCCAGGACCTGCCGGGCTTCGTCGTGCTGGTTTCAGGCGGAACCGACCCCACGGGCGGCAAGGCGCTGTGGAGTACCGGGTTTCTCCCCACGGTGTATCAGGGCGTTCAATGCCGCACGGTGGGCGAGCCGATTCTGTACGCGAACAATCCCAAGGGGATGTCGCGCGAATCGCGCCGCCGCAGTCTCGACGCGCTGAAGACGCTCAACGAATACGAGCTGGCTCAGTACGGCGATCCCGAGACGGTTTCGCGGATCAGTCAGTATGAACTGGCCTACCGGATGCAACTGGCCGTGCCCGAGGTGATGGACATCGCCAAGGAACCCAAGCATGTCTTGGAGCAGTACGGCGCTCAGCCCGGCCAGGCGTCGTTCGCCAACAACGTGCTGCTGGCAAGGCGGCTCGTCGAGCAGGGTGTACGGTATGTGCAACTGTACGACTGGGGCTGGGATTGCCACGGCACCGGGGCGGGCGACGACATCGTCAACCACCTGCCCAACAAGTGTAAGCAGATCGATCAGGCGATTTCCGGGCTGCTCGCGGACCTCAAGCAGCGGGACATGCTGAAGGATACGCTCGTCGTCTGGGGCGGCGAGTTCGGCCGGACCTCGATGAACGAGGCGCGGGGCGGGTCGACCTTCCTGGGACGCGACCATCACCCCTCGGCGTTCACCATCTGGATGGCCGGAGGCGGGATCAAGGGCGGAACCGTTCATGGTGCCACCGACGATCTGGGCTACTACATCACCAAGGATAAGGTCGGCATTCACGACCTCCAGGCGACGATCCTCCACCTGATGGGGCTGGACCCGCATCGGTTGAGCTACGCCTATCAGGGTCTCAACCAGCGGCTCATTGGTCCAGAGAGTTCGCCGCGGGTGATCCGGGAAATCCTGTCGTAGCCGCTGTGACTTCGCGGGCCGCGCGTTCTCCGCTGACGACACCGTCTTCGTGGAAGCCGTTGCCCCAGTACGCACCGCAGTAATGGGTCCGGTTCACACCGCTCACCTCGCCGACGCGTGCCTGGGCCGCGACCGCCTCGGCCGTATAGACCGGGTGGTGATAGGTAAACCGGTCGAGAATTTTGGCCGGGTCGATCTCGCTGGTCGCATTCAGCGTGACGCAAAAAGGCGTCGCGTGCGGAATGCTCTGCAGGAGATTCATGTAGTAGGTGACGGCCGCGGGTTGCTCCGGGTCGGCCCCGAGGTGGTAGTTCCATGCCGCCCACGCCAGGCGGCGTTTGGGCAGGACGGATGTATCGGTGTGCAGCACGGCTTCGTTGCCGCGATAGGGAATCGCCCCGAGCACCATCCGCTCGGCAACGGACGCATCGGCGAGAAGTCGCAGGGCCTGGTCGCTGTGCGTGGCGATCACCACACGGTCGAACGATACAGATTGACCACGCACCCCCAGCGTCACGCCATCGGGCTGGCGGCGGATCCATTGAACCGGGCTATTCAGGTGAATCCGGTCGGTGAACCGGGCGGTCAGCTTCTGGACATAGCGGAACGATCCCCCCGTGATGACGCGCCACATCGGGCGATCGGTCACACTGAGCAGGCCGTGGTTGCGGAAGAACCGGATGAAAAACTTCGCGGGCATCGCCTCGATATCGCGCAGCGACGCGGACCAGATGGCCGCGCCCATGGGGACGATGAAGTCGTGGCGAAACTCGCTGCCATACCCACCTCGGCCGAGAAACTCGCCCAGCGTCAGGTCGTTATCCGCATCGGCCAGCAAGCGCGGAGCCTCGCGGTGGAAGCGGAGGATATCGAGGATCATGCGGTGGAAACTCGGCCGAAACAGATTCGACCGCTGGGCGAACATTGTGTTGAGGTTGTTGCCGTTGTATTCCAGATCACGCGCCGGATCTTTCACCGAAAAACTCATGTCGCTGGGCTGCGACGCCACGCC
>JAIXZD010000263.1 GCA_027489895.1 Planctomycetaceae bacterium | reverse complement strand
ATCGCCCTCACCGAAGACGCCTGACTCGCGCTTTTGCGCAACGCGTGACCAGTTCACGGGCGAAAAACCACGTGTCGGCCCAACGGCGACTACAGGCTCTTCGGAGTTTGCATGACCGGCGATGGGGTCAATCGCCAAGGCTCGATCGTTACCGGATCGACGGTCCACAGGTCGACATTCGCCCCTAGATATTGGGGGAACAGCGCGTCAACCACACCCCCGCGAGCCATCTCGTCCAGCGAGGTGCGTGCGGGAATGGCGACGGACTTCACCAGGACCAGGCGCTCGGCGTGAATCTGCCGCGCGCTCCAGGCGGCGAGTGAATCGCTGGTGAGCTGCCAACTGCGCGGCAGGCGTTCACGCGAAGCTTGCTCGGCCCAGGCGAAAAAATCGCCCGCACTTATGACCGCTGGACAGCGACGGGCGAGCGCCTGCTCCAGCTCGGGGCCAGTGCAGACCAACTCCGCGCCGGGCAAGAGTTGGCAGACAAGCTCCGCATTGAAATCCATGGCCGAGAGCGCCAGGTTGTGCGACGTTTCGTCGCCCAACTGGTGGACGCGGTCCCATTCCCGGACCGCATCGGCCGCAGCCCCCCCGCCCACCATCCAAACCGATTCACTGTCTGGCCAGTACCTCAACCAGTCGTTCAGGCGTTGCCGGAGTTTGGGCCGGGACAGAACGCTCCCGCCGATTTTCCAGACCACGCGCATCGAGAGGTTTCCTTATGCCCCCAACGCTGCGTTCGCAACGTTGGGAGCAGTTTCATTCCGATAACAGTTCGGCCCCTCGTCATTGTGAGGGAGTCGCTCAACGGGAACTCTCACGAATTCCGCTGCGAGGTTGCCAGGAAAAATGTCTTAGCGGACGGCCACCGGGCCATGGTCGTCACAGTGACTCCCATGGGGGTGATGGAGATGCCCGTCCACCAGGTAGTCGACATGGTCGCCGTGCGGCACAGCGGGGTGTCCGCAACTGGGACCGTGGACATGTCCCGCCGCGTGCCCAGCACAACTGTGATTGGGCGTGCAGGCCGACGGATTCAGTGACGAGACCGCCAGCGTGTGTTCTTCCACGACTCCGTCGGCCGACTGGTGGTGCAGATGACCATCGTGCAGATAGTCGACGTGGCCTTCATGCTCGATCGCGGTGTGCCCGCAGCCGGTCCCGTGCTTGTGGTCGTGGTTTTCGTGGGTATGCGTGTGACTCATGATATGAACTCCCCGTGACGTGAAACGAATCGATTGAAACGGCTTGATTGGAAACAGGTCGAAACGTTCGGGTTCCAGGCCGATGGTCTTGGCGTGAGGACGGCAGTACTTCAATCAGGCAGGCTTTTCGCGGTTGGTCTGCGGATGCCCGGAATGTCTTCGACTGCGTGTGACAGCCCCGTCATGACGAGTTGGGCAATGTGTTCATCGAGGAGAGCGTAATAGATGTGCTTTCCCTGGCGACGGTTGGAAACAATCCGTTCACTCTTGAGCAGTTTGAGCCGCTGTGAGACAGCGGGGAGATTGTCGTTGAGATCGGTCGCCAGTTCGGTGACACAGCGTGGCCCCGCCATGAGCAAGGTGAGAATTCGCAGCCGGGCCGGATCACCCAAGGCCCGGAAAATCTCCGACGCGCGCTTCAATGCTTCCGGATCGACAACCACACGCAGCGGCACTTGAGCATGCTCGGCCTGACCGCAGGCAGGATCTGGCTCTGGGGGACGTTTCGTGCGTGGAGACGGGATTGATTTCTTCGTCATGATTCACCTGCAAACTTGATCGACTGCTCATTCAATCAATCTATTAAGTGTGTGGCGAAAAATCAAGGGGTTTTCGGTCATAGCGTTCGTCTTGTTGCCCCTTGGGGCAAGGATCTCAATTCGGGGAGGTCGATCCGGCGTGCCATGCTTGCACCGGCTTTGGGGGGCAAGCATGCGAGCGACGCGCGACTCTGATCCGTATTAGAATCCAAGAAACTCGCGGTTTTCGGGAGAACCACGCCGCCCCGCCGTTGGCATGCTTGCCCCGAACCGGTGCAAGCATGGCACAGCTGTGCCGGTCAAATGGCGTGGAACCAGAGCGTGAAAGCCAGAGAGGCAGGTCCAAAGACGCGAAATCGCCCCTGCGATCAGGCGGCGCCTTGCTGGCGGCGTTGCCAGGCTTTCCACGCGGCTTTGTCGTACCCGAAGTTCTGACCCGTCAACCGCTGCAGCGCGGCCAGGACCTCTGGGTTCGCTTCATGCCGCAGCACCATCACGGTCCGCCGTCGCAACTCTTCGCCCGGTAGCGGCGCATACTGGACGTTCACGCCCTGCGGTAACTGGCCGGTCGCCAACTGATTCGCCACCGAATCCGGCAGCGGCACGCCCCGCGGCGCGAACGAACCATTGGTTCCCATGCTGATGGTGTTCGCATTGTCGGGAACGGTGACGGAATAGCGGTGATCGGTCACCAGCGCATCGATCAGGGCTGGAATCTGGTCGCGGTCGCCCAGGCTGGCAATGGCGATCGCCGCGTTGTTGACGACAGCGTTCACTTCATGCTTGAGCGCTTTTCTCAGCGGCAGCCGCAAGCGTTCGACCGAACGCCCTTGCAGGCCGCGAATCGCATCCTGGCGGATGTTCCACGATCGATCCTTGAGACAGAACTCGACAAGCAGCGCCCCCGGGCGATCCCCTTCCGTCTGGGACAGAATCACGACCGCCAGGAGTCGAACCGCGTCGTCCCCATCGTTGGCGAGATGCCGCGCGACGGCCGGGATCGCGGCTGGTTCTCGAATCGCGCGCAGGCTCGCCAGCGCCACGGGTTGCCGCTCGGGGCGGGTGCCGTCCTTGAGCCAAGTGAGCCACGTCTTGATCTGTCGGAACCACTGCTTTTCTTCGGCCGACTGCAGTTCGGCCAGCTCCAACAGCTCCACTTCCTGCGGCAACACCCACTTGCCTTTGTGTTTGACAAACCCCTTCCGCTCCATGAGCTGGGGATGCGTCATCCATTCGCCCTCGTGCTGGACATGGCCCAGTCCCCGATGGGCGGCAACATGGCCGGGGTCGACCTCGAGAAGCGCCTCCAGCGCCTCGGCCCGCTGTGGCTTCAACCCCTGTTCTCGCGCCCACTCGGCCAGCGCCCAGAGCGAATCCACCGTCCGCGGCGTATCACGCAATTGGAGATCAAACTCCTCGGCCACGCGTTTTCGGCGGGTGAACCGAGCCACCTGGTCGGCTGGAACATCGACGACCGCTCCCGACAGCGTCCGCACCCGGACAATGCCTTCTGGGTCGGCCGGGTCGCGCAGGCATTCACCCCGCAAACTTCCGCCGCCAATGAGTTCAATCAGGTCGGCCTGGACAGTTCCCGGAAACGACAGCATCGAGCACAGCATTCCACACAGCAGCATCGCCGCCAGAAGAACGGACCGCGAGAACGGTCGGCCAACAGTGTCAGGCAAGAGAACCTGCGGCATGACATGCCCAATCGGAAGAGGCGACGCGGCTGGCTCGGACGGTGCCAACCGCCGCGTTTCACCAACAAGACTGTACCGGTTGATCGTCGCATCCACCAAGAGGCTTGTTGGAATTTCCTCAGACAAATCCAACACGCCACTCCCGGCAGTGTAGGGTTACGGGGGGCCGCCCCCGGTCAAGAACGTGATCCGGTCGGCCCCCCCCAGAGGTTCGGTTCGCCCATGCCGTCCCGTCGGATAAACCATCCGACAAATCTTCCGAATTCGGAAATTAGTGGAATCGGGCAAAGCGGGCGGGTTACGATCGATGTTCCGGGCGCGGTATCTTTGACGCTTGCGCTCTCGTGTTCGCAGAAATCCCAGTCGCGGGTGTCGCATGATTGCCTCGGTTCACCACTTCCAGATGCGTTTGCGTTCGGGGCATTCGTTTCGGACCGTTGTCGGTCTGTGTGTGGCGTTTCTGACGATCGCTTGCGGCCCTGGGGCCGGTTCTGGTGTCGCCCTCGCCCAGATCGGCGGAGCCAGCGGCCCCCGGATCACGCCCGAGGCCTATCTCAACAGGGCCGGGCTGACGCGGTCGTGGTGGGGTCAGGCGGTCACCAACGCTCAGCGCGATCGCCTGTTGTACATGACCTCCGACGACACCTCGGTCTACCTGCAGACCAGCAGCGGTCTGGTGACCGCCTTCGATACCGAGACCGGTCGCCGCCGCTGGGGCACCCAGGTCGGCCAGTCCGATCGCCCCACCTACCCGCTTTCGGTGGACGGGAACAACCTGCTGATTGTCAACGGAATGGATCTCAGCTCGATCGACTCGGTTTCGGGCGATGTCCGCTGGTCGTTCAAGTTGCCGGGCCAGCCCGCGAGCAGCCCCAGTGGCCTGGGCGGGATGATCTACGTCGGCTTCCTGGATGGCAGCCTGTTTGCCTTCGATGGCGATCTCATCCAGAAACTGGCCGACAAGCAGTTGCTTCCGTCCTGGGGATATCGCAGCGTGGCTTGGCGGTATAAGACCTCGGCCGCGATTGCGTCGCCCGCGATGGTCACCCAAAAGTATGTCGCCTTCGCCAGCGAGAACGGCACCCTTTACTCGGTGACCAAACGCGAACGGGAGTTGTTGTTTCAGTTCGAGACCGATGCGCGATTGACGGCGTCTCCAGTCCTTTACAAGGAGTCACTGCTGGTTGCCTCGGAAGATTATAAGGTCTATTCGATTGGCCTTCGCAATGGTCGGTACAACTGGCAGTTCTCCGCAGGGGGACCGCTGATTGTCCCGCCGCTCGTTGTGGGCAATGAGGCGTTCATCACCCCCGAGAATGCCGGGCTCCTCAGCCTGAATGCCGACAACGGTCGCGTCAACTGGACGCGTCCGAATGTGCGGCGGGTGTTGAGTGTCAGCCCTGGACACGTCTATGTGTTCGACAACATGACCAACCTGATTGTCCTGAATCGCCAGAATGGGGGCGTGGTGTCATCCGTCCGGCTGGAGCCCTTCCGGTTCTACGTCGCGAACGATCGCAGCGATCGAATCTTTGTGGCAACGGAATCGGGGTTGGTGATGTGTCTTCAGGAGATCGGGCGCGACTTCCCGCTCCTGCACCGCAACCCGGATCGACAGCCCGTCCTGCCGGAACTGGCCCCGGAAGGCGCGGACTCGGCCGAGCAGGCGCCCGCTGCCGAAGGCGAGATGGAAGCTCCTGCCGAAGAAATGCCGGCCGAAGGCGAAATGCCCGCCGAACAACCCGCGAACTGATCAGTCCTACCAAGCGATGTTGCCCACCGCTTGCGACTGGGCCTGGTGCAGCCGCGCGTAGGCGCCTTGCCGCTCCAGCAATTCGGCGTGCGTGCCAACTTCGACGATCTGTCCCTGGTCGAGCACGACGATCCGGTTAGCCTTCCGCAGCGTCGACAGCCGATGGGCGATCGCGATCGTGGTTCGTCCTTCGACCAGCCGATCGAGCGCCGCCTGAATATCGCGTTCTGTCTCCGCATCGACCGCGCTGGTCGCTTCGTCCAGAATCAGCAGGCGGGGATCGACCAGCAGCGCCCGGGCGATACTGATGCGTTGCCGTTCTCCACCGGAAAGCGACTGTCCGCGCTCTCCGACGAGCGAATCGTATGCGTCCGGAAGCCTAAGAATGAATTCGTGCGCCATGGCGGCTTTGGCCGCGGCGATGATTTCTGCTCGCGACGCCTCTGGCTTTCCATAGGCGATGTTCTCGGCGATTGTTCCGTAGAAGAGAAACGGATCCTGCAGCACGATCCCAATCTGCTGGCGATAACTGGCCACGGGATACGACCGGATATCAACGCCATCGACGAGAATCGCCCCTTCGTTGACATCAAAAAACCGGCAGATCAGGTTGACCAGCGTGCTCTTCCCCGCGCCCGTCTGCCCCACCAGCCCCACCATCTCTCCGGGGGCGACCGTCAGCGACAATCCTTCAATCACCTGGCGATTTCCATAACGGAAGCCTACGTTGCGCACTTCCACGGCCCCGCGCAAGCGGTCCGGGATGATCGGTCGGGCCGGTTCCGGAACAGCCGGTACGCGGTCGAGAATCTCAAAAATTCGCTGGGCACTCGCCCCCGCACGCTGCGTCGCGTTAACGATGCGGCTCATCGACTCCAGACGGCTGTAGAACAGCCCGATGTTCGCCAGAAACAACGTCAGCACGCCGAATGTGATCTCCCCCGTCGAGACCCGCCACGCACCAAACGCCCAGACGACAATCCACCCCAGTTGATTCAGCAGGACGACCACCGGCCAGAAGAACGTCCAGACCGCGTTGACCCAGTCATTCGCCGCGACCACACGCGCGTTTGCCTCGGCAAATCGCTCGATCTCGCGATGCTCCTGCGCGAATGCCTTGACGACTCGGATGCCGGGAATCGTGTCGGCCAGAACGCTCGTCATCAGCCCCCAGGCGCGGCCGCTCACCAGAAACCCCTGAGACAGCCGGACCCGCGACCAGACGATCAACCAGGCGATCAGCGGGAAGGGTGCGAGCGACGCCAGCGCCAGCTTGAGGTCCGTGGTCAGCAGGAGTACGGCCGTCGCGGTAATCAACAGCAGGTCGGTCACAAAGTCGACCAGATTGTCGGCCAGAAACTGACAGATCCGATCGGTATCGGTGCTGATCCGGGCCATGAGATCGCCTGTCCGCTTGCCTCCAAAAAACTCGACCGAGAGAGTTTGCAGGTGGGCGTAGGTCTGATTGCGAAGATGGGCGCTAATCCTCTCACTGGCCCGCGAGAGCACGATCCCCTTGGCCCAACTGAGCGCCCAGGAAATCACCGCGGCCAGGGCCATTCCGCCCACATACAGGGCCGCCAGCGATTGCGGCGTCCATCCGGTGGCACTCACCGCCTTCGGCCCGCCGGTGTCGTACCGCGCGGGAATCAGCACGTCGTCCGTGAGTGGCTGCGTCAAGTAGAACGGGACCAGGCTGAACAGCGTTGTCGCCAGGGTGAGCAGCATGCCCAGCGCGATCGAACCGGCCTGCGGGCGGGCAAAGCCGCCTAAGCGCCACAGCGCGCTCGTCGCCGCGCCGACGGCGACCTTTTCGAGCGGCTCGGGAATGGGCGGTTCGCTGGGGATCAGGCCGCTCCGTTCGGCCGGTCGGGTCAACCGTCGGAAGGCGAGCAGAAGCGGCTCGACTTCCGACGCAGACCGACCGGTCAACAACAACTCGCCCAGCCAGCGCTCGTGTCCCCAAATCGTGATTGTCGTCAGACCGTTTCGCCGCGAGACATCCAGGTCCCGAATCTCCTGCACGGGCCAGACCGTATGTCCCTCGGGGCGACTCAGAAACAGGCGTTGATTCGTCAACACCAGAGACTCGTGGCCCACGGAGAGATCGGGGCGGATGTTCCCCGAAAACGTGGCCACAACCTCTTCACCAGAAAGGAGCTGCGGCACGAATTCCGGAATCGTCACGAGGCGGGCCGTCACATCCGAGGGGGGCAAATTAGAAATCCGTCAGCGTTGATGCGAACAAGAGGGGGACAAGACGTCGGGAGTGTAGCGTTCTGGGGCGATGCGACGAACCGACTCGTGCCGATACTTAGGGCGAAGTCGAAGCTGACGAAGTGGGCCGCTGGCGACCAGACACGTCGGTCAGCAACACGGGAGAAGCTGTCCGCCCACGCCGTTCAGCACCGACAAGTGCGAATCGTGAAGGACTGACGATTACGTAACCTGGGTTGAACCGACTCAACCAAGCCATCGAAATCGGTTACTCTATGAAGGGTGTGTTGGCGCAACAGTCTGCAGACCGATGCCGCCGGAAGCGACGAATTTTGTAGGGGATTGTGAAACCTGTCTGTAGACTTTTCACAATTCCAGGGTGTAAGCGGGCCGTCCGATGCCAAAGTCGGCTCAAAACAGATTTGGCACACGCCTCGCTATGTGTTGTCTCCCGCCGCCAGCCGGTCCCTGACCGGGAAGACCGACGGGAGTCAACACATTTCGAGTCCAGTCCCGATGGACGCTTCGGGAAGACGGGATCACGACTCGTATCGGCGAGCGCGATCGAACGTCGAATACAGAATGCCCGTGCGACGAACAGGATTCGATCGCACGGGCCCGTTCGGGTTGTCGTAAAGGCGTATCATGCAAATCCGCAGAGTGAATGCTCTACGGGGTCCCAACATTTGGGCGAATTACCCAGTTCTCGAAGCACTGGTCGACCTGCAAGAGTTCAAGGACAGCCCGTCCGACTCGCTGCCCGGGTTTGTCGACCGCTTTATCGCCTGGCTCCCCTCGATGATCGAGCATCGCTGCTCGTACGGCGAGCGGGGCGGGTTCTTTCAGCGGATGCGGGAAGGGACCTGGCTGGGTCACATCCTCGAGCACACCACGCTCGAACTCCAGACACTGGCCGGAACGCCCGTCGGCTACGGCAAGGCCCGCGAGACGACCGAAGAGGGCGTCTACAAGGTGGTGGTCCGCTACCGCGAGGAAGAGCTCGGCCGCGCCGCGCTGCAGACCGCTTTCCGACTGATCATCGCCGCGATCCACGACCAACCGTTCGACGTCCCGGCGGAAGTCGACGCGCTGCGGTCGCTGGCTCACAAAGTCTGCCTCGGCCCGAGCACCGCCTCGATCGTGTCGGCTGCCCAGGAACGTGGCATTCCCATCCGGCGTCTCAATGAAGGCAGCCTCGTCCAGTTTGGCTATGGGGCGAAGATCCGCCGCATTGTCGCCGCCGAAACCGACAACACCAGCGCGATCGCCGAATACATCGCGCAGGACAAAGAACTGACGAAAAAGCTGCTTCGCTCGGCCGGTGTCCCTGTCCCCGAAGGCCAGTCGGTCGACAACGAAGACGAAGCCTGGGACGCCGCGGTTGAGATCGGCGTCCCGGTCGTGGTCAAACCGCAGTATGGCAACCAGGGGCGGGGTGTCGCCGTCAACCTGCGGACCAGAGAGCAGGTGGTTGCCGCGTACCGCGCCGCTCGGGAAGAAGGACGCGCGATCGTTGTCGAGAAGTTTGCCCCCGGCTGCGACTACCGCATTCTCGTGGTCGATGGCAAGGTTGTCGCGGCCGCGCGTCGTGAACCGCCTTCGGTGACCGGTGACGGAACGCGCACGATCCGCCAGTTGGTCGATCGCGAGAACCTCGATCCCCGCCGCTCGGACGATCATGCGACGTCGCTCAGCAAGCTGAAGCTCGACGACATTGGCCTCCAGGTGCTGGCCGAGCAGGGCCTGTCCCCCGAGTCGGTCCTCGAGGCGGGACGCAAGGTCGTCATTCGCCGCAACGCCAATCTGAGCACGGGCGGAACGGCCGCCGATGTGACCGACGATCTGCACCCCGCGGTCGCCGCCAGCGCGATCGATGCGGCCCGCATGGTGGGCCTCGATATCGCGGGAATCGATGTCGTGGCTGAAGACGTTCGGTGCCCTCTCGATGAACAGAGTGGCGTGGTCGTCGAGGTGAATGCCTGCCCCGGCCTGCGCATGCACTTGCAGCCATCGTCGGGTCAGCCCCGCCCCGTCGGCGAAGCGATCGTCGAAATGCTCTTTCCCGCGGGCGACAATGGCCGCATTCCCGTGGCAGCCGTCACGGGGACCAACGGCAAGACGACGACGGTCCGGCTGATCTCGCACCTGCTGCGTCAAAAGGGACTGACCGTCGGGATGACCTGCACCGATGGCATCTACCTCAATCACCGGCGGATCGACACCGGCGACTGCAGCGGCCCCAAGAGCGCCCGCATGGTGCTCGCCAATCCGCAGGTGGATGCCGCCGTGCTCGAAACGGCTCGGGGTGGCATCCTGCGTGAAGGCCTCGGGTTCGACCGCTGCGACGTCGCCGTCGTGACGAATATCGCCAGTGGCGACCATCTCGGCATGGCCGACATTCACACGCCCGAGCAGATTGCCGTCGTGAAGCGGTGCATTGTCGAAGTGCTGCAAGCGGATGGCTGGGCCGTGCTGAACGCGACCGATCCACTCGTTGCCGCGATGAGCGAGAAGAACAAAGGCCAGACGCTCTACTTCGCGATCGACTCCGCCCATCCCGTGATGGCCGCGCACCAGGCCTCGGGGGGTGCCGTCGCATTCGTTCGCGAGGGTCAGATTGTCATCGCCAAAGGTGGCGAGGAAACAGTGCTCGCCGAGCTTGCCAAGGTGCCCCTGACCATGGGTGGCAAACTCGGTTTTCAGGTGGAGAACGTCCTCGCCGCCGGCGCGGCCGCCTGGTGCCTTGGCCTCACCGTCGACCAGATTCGTTCGGGACTGGCCAATTTCATCAGTTCGCCCCGCGTCACTCCCGGTCGCTTCAATGTGCTGCAGCGCCAGGAGCAGACGATCATCGTCGACTACGGGCACAATCAGGCGGCGCTGGAAGCCTTGGTGCAGACGCTGCCCGCGTTCGCGCATGAGAAACGGGTGATCATGTACACGGCGGCCGGCGACCGTCGTGATATCGACATCATCGAGCAGGCCAAAATCATCGCCGACCACTTCGACACGATCATCGTCTACGAAGACCAGTGCACCCGCGGCCGCGCCGATGGCGAAGTGATTCGCCTCATGCGGGAAGGCTTTGCCCAGGGATCTCGGCTGCAGACGATTCTGGAAACACGGGGAGAGTTCAAAGCGATTGATCTCGCCCTACAAACGCTCGGCCCGAAAGATCTCGTGATCATCCAGGCCGACCAGGTCGATGCGGCCGTCAAGTATGTCGACGAGATCGTCTCCTACGAACGGACCCCCGAGCCGATCTCCGCGACCACGATCACCGCCCCGCCCAAGCCCGAAACCACGCCCGGCGTCCTCGTCTGATTGCATGACGCATCGCCTGGTAGTGCGACAACGCAAATCGAAGGCGTTACCAGGCGAGCCGACCCGCAAAACGCTGCGACCACTTCACGCGAGGATGTCGCTCAGCACGTGGCCGTGGACGTCCGTCAGGCGGCGGTTCGCGCCGTTGTGGTAGTAGGTCAGCGACTCGTGGTTGAGGCCCAACAGGTGCAGGACCGTCGCGTAGAAGTCATACGCCGACGACACCTTGTCGACAGCGCGGCGGCCAAACTCATCGGTCGCACCGTACGAGATGCCGCCCTTGATCCCCGCCCCAAGCATCCAGGTGGTGAACGCATCCGGGTTGTGGTCGCGGCCTGCCGTCCCCTGTTGATGCGTGGGCATCCGACCAAACTCGGTACACCAGACCACCAGAGTATCGTCCAGCAGGCCGGTTCGTTTCAGGTCATCCAATAGCGCCGCCGTCGGCCCATCGAAGATCGGCGCGTGGCGTTCGTAGTCGGCCTGAAGGGTTTTGTGCGCGTCCCAGTTCAAGAGGCCATCGACGGCACTGGCCCGCGAGGCGCAGTACAGACTGACATACCGCACCCCGCGCTCGAGGAGCCGCCTGGCTAGCAAACAGTTCCGCGCATACGCGGCCTTGAGCGGGTTCAGATCGCTCGTCCCATACGCAGCATGCACTTCGGCCGATTCCCGCGCGAGGTCACTTACCTCGGGGGCGGCCAACTGCATCCGGGCCGCCAGTTCGTAGGCCGCGATCCGGGCCTTCAGCGGGTCGTCGCCATTTCGTGCCGCGGCATGCTCGCCGTTGCTGGCGGCGAGAAACGCCTGCGTCGCCTCGTCGGTGGCGGGCGTGACCCCGTCCGGTCGACTGAGATTCCGCAGTGGCTGCTGGGCCGACAGCGCCACGCCCTGGTGCCGTGCCGGTAGAAAGCCATTGCCCCAGTTCGCTTTGCCGTTGGGTGGTTCCCCCCGCACATCCTGAATGGCGACGTACGTGGGCAGATTGTCGTTGAGCGTCCCCAGCGCATAGCTGACCCACGCGCCTGCGGTCGGAAATCCTTCCCGCGTGAAGCAGGAGTTCATGAAGATGCAGCCCGGACCATGCGTGTTCGATTTCGACGTCATCGAATGGATGAACGCCATCCCGTCGACATGCCGGGCCATGTTCGGCAGCAGCGACGAAATCGGCTTCCCCGATTCCCCCGCGGGTACAAACGCCCAGGGCGACTTCATCAGATTGCCGTTCTTCCCCTGGAACGACACCTCACCTTCGGCCCCTGGCAGAGGCTCGCCATGATGCTTCTCCAGTGCCGGCTTGTAGTCCCAGAGATCGATGTGCGAAGCCGCCCCCGGGCAGAAAATCTGCAGGACCCGCTTCGCCTTGGCCGGTGGACGCTCCGTTGACGCGTCTCCCAGCGCAATGGGCATTCGCTCCAAGGACAGCATCTGGCCCAGCGCCAGACCCGCGAACCCCGTGGTCATCTGACCGAGCAATCGCCGCCGGGTCGATTCGCGCAGCGCGACGAGATCAGTCGACATACAGCACCTCGTTCAGATTGAGAACGGCCCGGCAGAACGCCACAACCCCATGCTCGTGGACAAACCGCTCTGACCGTTCCAGTTCGAGCGCAGATGGCTCGCGTTGGAGGACGAACCGGTAGATCGCACCGACAACCGCCCGTGGCTCCTTCGAACCTGCCGCCGACTCCGCCCGCTGGGCCAGTGCGGTGGCCATATCGAGCGTGAACCGATGATTGAGCAGCGTCAGCGCCTGAAGCGGGGTCGTCGTGCGGGCCCGTCTGGGAGTTGGAAACGAGACATCCGGCAGGTCGAAATCCGAGAGCAGGTCATAAAACCCGGCCCGAACATTGTGATGGTAGACCGCCCGGCGATACGTCTCCGGACCATAAGCATCGAGCGGCGTGTACGTGCTGACGTTGTTCTCATCGTGCCGAAACAGCCGGAACCCCGGCCCGCCCGGTGTCCGATCCAACTTTCCCGCAACGTCCAGCAGCGTATCGCGCAGCTCTTCGGCAGAGAGTCGTCGCGGCGGGAAACGCCACAGCAGCCGGGCATCTTTGTCTTGTCGCTGCGCCTCGACTCGCACCGCCGACGACTGCCGATAGGCCCGCGACAGGAGAATCTCGCGATGCAGCGGCTTCAGCCGCCAACCGTGGGACAGCAGTCGCTTCGCCAGCCAGTCGAGCAGGTCGGGATGACTCGGCACACCGCCCAGAAATCCAAAATCCCCAGGCGTATCGACCAGTCCCGTCCCGAAGTGCGTGTGCCAGACACGATTGGCCAGCACCCGCGGCGTGAGGGGGTTGTTGTCCGCCGCAATCCAGCGGGCCAGCGCGAGTCGGCGTTCGCCTTCGGCGGCGTCCGCGGGAAGGCTGTACGCGGTGGTCGTTTGATCGAGCACCGACAGGCTCGAAGCCGTCACCTGTTCGGCTGGTTTGGCCGGGTCGCCCCCCTTGTGGACCCACGTCCCTGTCGCAGGCTGGGCACGCTGACCAATCCAGACCTGACGGAGCGGCGGCACCCGGTTGATCGCCCCTTGAACCTCGGCCAGTTCACGCTCCAGTTGTCCGACAGCGTCGAGATCGGCCCGGAGCGACGCACGCCACGGTTGGTCGACCTCAGACGGTTCCAGAGGACGAACCGCGTCGCGGCGAACGCGGGCGACGCCGTGCGCATCGCTCCAGGGTTCGCGCCCTATTGACGAAGCGACCCGCGTCCAGGTTTCACCATCATTCGAGACCAGCACCTCGTACTCGCAGGGGAATTCACCCGTCACACCGCTGCGGTCCGTTCCCGGGCCCCGCGAGTTGGCGAGCGCGACCCGATCGATCTGCACCGGTTCCTTGAACGTCAACTTCAGCTCGGCTGGTCCCCCAATGAACCACTGTTCCGCGTAGGTCCCATCGATCACCAGTTGAGGCCCATACGCCTCCGGGAAGTCGGCGGCTCGTAACGCACGTTCGCCTTCTGCGATGGTGCCGTTCAAAGCGAGGGCCACGTTTCGAGTCCCGTCACCGGCGGTCCAGACTTCAAACTCCGTCAATCGGGCACCACCAGCGGCGTTCGGATTCCCCGTATGCGCCTGCATCACAAACCGCAAAAACTTCGCCTCGACGGGTTCAAATCGCTCTTCCGTCCAGGTGGGATCGACCTTGCCCTGTTTCCAGACCGTGGCAGATAGTTGCGCCGTGGCCTCGGTCGTGATCTTCGCATTGAGGGCGTCGCGCTTCGCAGCCAACTCGACCCGACGGGCGTCGAGCGGAGCTAGCGCGGCTGCATGGGCCTCGCGTTCCGCCGGGCTGGCGACGACACGCCGACCATGCGTAATCCCTTCAAACGCGGCCCTCAGGCGGTAGTAGTCCTCGGTGGGAATCGGATCGAACTTATGGTGATGGCACCGGGCGCAGTTCACCGTCAGCCCCAGAAACGCAGACCCCGTCGCGGTGATGATGTCGTCGAGCGTCGCCGCGCGAATGTTGGCCTGGGCGACGACATCCTGATTGCCGACATCGTCATACGGCCCCGCCACAAGGAACGCCGTCGCGACTTCCACAGCGGGATCGTTCGGCGCGATCACGTCGCCAGCAAGCTGTTCGACCACAAACTGGTTGAACGGCTTGTCCTCGTTCAATGACCGGATGACATAGTCGCGAAACGGCCAGAGGTCGGGGATCAGAAAATTCCGCTCGAACCCGTTGCTCTCGCCAAACCGCACCACATCGAGCCAATGCCGCCCCCACTGTTCGCCATAACCGGGCGAGGCCAGCAGACGATCGACCAGCGTTTCAACCGCCGCATCCGGCTGGGCTGCAAACGCCTGCTCGAACTCGGTCACTTCCTCCAGGGTCGGCGGCAGGCCGGTCACGTCATAGCTCATGCGGCGAATCAGCGTCCGCGCATCAGCCGGAAAATTGAACGTCAATCCCTTCAGAGCCAGTTCGGCGAGCAGAAACCGGTCGATCGCCGAGAGGTCCGCTTCACCGACTTTCGTTGCGCTCTGTTCCGCGGGGGACAACGTGACGGCAGGGGGCGCCACATCGCGCAGCGGCTGCAGTGACCACCACGACTTGTCGGCCCGCTTCGGTTCGACCGCGCCTTCCTTCCGAGGATCGAACGCCCCGCGCCGCACCCACTCTTCCAGATCGGCAATGACACTCGCCGGCAGCTTCTTGTCGGGGGGCATCGCCAACCCGTCGGCATGGCGAACGGCCAGAATCAGCGGGCTTTCGTCGGGCTTTCCCAGAACGATCGCTGGTTCGCCACTATCGCCGCCCCGCTGCCACCCAGCCCGCGAATCCAGCAGCAGCCCGCCCCGCACCTTGTTCGCATCCTGGGCATGACAGGCGTGACAGTGCTCGATGAGCACGGGCCGAACCTTCTGCTCAAAGAAAGCGAGATCGGCGGCCTCATCCGCGGACGCAGCCCCGTTGTCCACACACAGACATACGAACACCACCCAACCGGACATCCACCAACGGGAACACTGTCGCATGCGAGCACTCCGGACCTGTTCGTCCAAGCCGCCCCAGGCGACTCGAATCCACCCCCAGTGTAATCCGTCAAAAACAATTCAGCCCGTCCCCAACGCTGACCATCAGCCGAAAGGGCCCCACCCGCCCAACACGCTGTAGCGGAAGCCGTGAGGCTTCCCCCGCGGTGCCATCACTTCCCGATACAGAACCGGCTGAAAATCCGGTCCAGCAGATCGTCCGTGTAAACGGCCCCCACGAGTCGCCCCAACCCGTCCAGCGCCTCGCGAATCTCGATCGCCAGCAGTTCCTGATCGGTCTCCAGGCCCACCAGCGCGATCGCTCGCCCCAAGGCACTCCGCGCGGCCACCAACCCCTCGCGACACCGCGCCGCGGTCGTCGCCACCAGGGCATCGCCATCCGCCGATGAAGTCGCCAGTCGAGCCACGATCGCCCGGCGGAGCTCCGACAGCCCCGTCCCTTCCGTCGCGCTGACCCGCAACTGGGTCGACGCCGTCTGACTTGTGCTCGCGTTGGCCGCCGGCACCATGTCCGACTTCGTCAGCACGCCCAATGTCGGGACAGCGGCCTCTGTCGCCCAAGTCTCATGTGGCACAGCATCGTCGGCTGGCGTGCAAAGCAAAATCAGGTCGGCTTGTGACCACTGCTCCGCCCGAAACGACTGTGCCTGCCCGGCGATCGTCTCCTCGGGTGAGGCCTCCCAACCCGCCGTATCCACCAGTTCAATCGCGACCCCGTCGACGATCCACTCCACCGACACATAGTCCCGCGTGGTCCCCGCCTGGTTGGAGACGAGCGCCACCTGCCGCCCGGCCAGGGCATTGACGAGCGTACTCTTCCCGGCATTCGGCTGCCCCGCCAATACGACCCGCGGAATGGGGCGCGACCGCATTCGCCCCGCGGCCCGCGCCAACAGGTCATCGACCAGCCGAGCCTCCTCGACCAGACGGCGCGACAACTCGTCGTGCGTCACAAACTCGAGGTGTTCGTCGGCGAAATCGAGCCCCGCTTCCAGGTCGGCCAGTAGATCGAGCAGGCTGTTGCGGGCCGATTGCACTTCCACGCCTAGCCCCCCGGCGAGCTGGCCCAGAGCGGTCGTCAGTTCGGCCCGCGACTCGGCCTCGATCACGCCCAGCACGGCCTCGGCCTGGGTCAGATCGAGCCGCCCGGAGAGAAACGCCCGCAGCGTAAACTCACCCCGCTCGGCCGGACGCGCCCCCGCCTCGAAACAGGCGGCCAGAACGGCCTCTAGCACAGGAGGCGATCCCGAGAGATGCAGCTCCGCCAAGGGCTGGCCGATATAGCTGCGGGCAGTCGGCCACAGCGACAGTTCGGCCGGGACGAGCGAACCCTGAACGCGAAGCGACGCACCGATCGCCACGGGCTTTGAGGGCCATTGGAATGGTGGTTCGACGAGTTGAGTCAGGACCGCTTCCAGCCCTGGCCCGCCCAGTCGCACCAGCCCCCGAGCCGCTCCGCCCGGCGCAGACCCAAGCGCGGCGATTGTCTCACCGAGGTGCAGCGCCACAGACCATCACCCTCCCTCAGCCTGCCCCCCGATCCGATCGTAGCGGAAGCCGTGAGGCTTCCCCCCACGTCAATTCCGCCCTCCACCCAAAAAAACCGCCTACCGCTTCTTTTTCTTCCCCGCAGTCGGCGGATCTCGCCGCAACTGCTGCTCTTTGTCCGCCATCTGTAACAACCGCTCGATAAACCCCGGCTCCTTTTTGTCGCCGTTCGCGGTCGACTTACTGACCGGTGTCACGCGTGTTGCCGTGGTGGTCACGACCGCCGCTGGTCCGGTCGTTCCTCCGGCGGGAATCGGGTCAATCTTTGGCTTGGGCAGCAGTTTCCGCTCGGCGATCCCCCACAGGCTGGAGGCGATGAAGTAAATGCACAGCCCTGCCGGCACGCGGTAGAACATGATCCCCATGAACGCGGTCATGAAGTTCATCATCTTGTACTGCAGCGCCTGCTCTTCGTTTGCAGGGGGCGGCATGAACAGCTTCTGCTGCGCGAGGAACAGGGCGATCGTCACGAACGGCAGCAGGTTGAATTCCTTCCACCCCAGCAGCGGAATGCGGAACGGAAACTGGAACATGGCATCCGGGGCCGCCAGGTTTTGAATCCAGAGGAATGGTGCCTGACGTAGATCAATCGCCAGATTGAGCGCGCTATAGAGCGCCATGAAAATCGGCAGTTGCAGGAACACCAGCAGGCAGCCGCCCAGCATCGAGAACGGGTTGAAATTGTGCTTGCGGTACAGCTCCATGATCGCCTGCGACTGCTTCTGCTGGTCGTTCGCGAAGTTCTTCTTGATCAGCTCCATCTCGGGGGCGATCTTCTTCTGCACTTCCTGCATCACCGCAGCACTTTTCGCCTGCTTGAGCGACAAAGGCAGCATGCAGGTCCGCACGACAATCGTGAGGCCAATGATCGCGAGGCCATAGCTTCCCGTCAGGGTGTGAAACAGGTTCAGAATTCCCAGCATGGGACGGCTTAGCCAGCCCAGCCGACCATGCTGGACGACATCCTGGGCCACCGCAGGCAGAATCTCTTCCGACTTCGGCCCCGCGTAGAGGAGGAAGCCATGGGTCTTCGACTCTCCCGGTCCGAGATCAAAATCTACGGATGTCAGCCGGACTGTGATCTCCGACTTTTCCTTCAGGTTCGGCCCCAGCAGTTCCTGCCGAGCCACCTTGAAGTACGGCGTCTTGGCCTGATCGTCATTGGGAAACAGCAGCGCCGCGAAGTATTGAACATCGGTCCCGATAAACGAGAGCGGCTTCGACCAGTCTTCCACATCGCCCCCGGCAATCGTCGCCGCCGCGCGAAACACCGTGTTGATGTACGTCGGTTCTTTGAATCCGGCGGCAATATCGCGGAACTTGGTCGTGTTCTCGATGTTCTCCAGCGGCACGCTCGCCGGACCAAGCAGTTCGTAACCCAGAGTCCGCGCGGCAGCGCCCGTGTTTTTCAGCGTGAACTCGACCGCGACCTGGTAAGCCGCTGTTTCCGAAGCCGCATCGCCTGGTTTCGCCTGCTTCAGCGAATAGCGTTTGACGAATTCGACACCTGGCGTGGTCGATGCCATCCGGAACGTCACCGCATCGGGCAGTTCTTCAACCACTTCCCAATGCCGCCGCGTGAGGTCGCCAGGCAGCGACGGAATCGCCGTTTCCAGTGTCAGTTCCCCATTGGGGCCAGGGCGCAGCACGCGCAGCGGTTGAGCAGGATTTTCCAGCTCGCGATAGCGGGGTGACGACAGTTCGATCTGTGAAATCGTCGCCCCACGCGTCGACAGCGTGGCCAGCATCCGATATGGCGAAGCGGCCTCAATCGATCCCAGGCGGATCACACGCGGCGGATGGTCGGGAAACTCCAGTCCTTTGGGCTTGGCAGGGTCGGCGGCGGCATCGGCCGGTTGAACGGCCCCCGGTTCCGATGGCGTGGCACCGTCAGCGGCGGCGACTTTCGCCGGTTCGTTCTGGGCGCCATCCTTGCCGTTCGCCTTCTTGGCAGCGGCGGCCGGATCGGGTTTTGCGATAAGCTGCGGAAAGAACTTCGGGATGATGACCATCTGCCAGAGCAGCATCAGTCCCATCGCGAAGGCGAAGAAGGTAACGAAACGACGTTGTTCCATGACTCGATCCGAAGGCGAAAATCCGACACGCAGCGACCAGCGGTCCATGCCGCGCGGAATGGGGGAGTTTACCAGTCCGCACCGAAAACGCACCGCCGGATTGCCAACCCCGCGAGGAATTGCGCCCGGTTCACTTCCTTGGGCCGGTCGACCGCGCCACGTTCAGACCGGCTGATACGCCCGGAAAAGCCTCGCCAGCCCCCCTCAACAGAAGGCGAAGTCCAGCGGAAAGCGCCCACGACACGCCCTCTACAGGCGAGTCGACCCTGTCAGGGGTCGGTGGGAAAATTGCGCCGTGACGTGACCGTCGCCTGAAATCCTGTGAGTCAACCAACAACAACGGCGAAACGTCACCGGCCGTCTTTCAGGCGATCACCGAGGAAGTTGTCCAAGTCCGGGATGGAGTAGATTTTTTTGGCCGTCGCTTGAAAATCGTACTCCAGCCGAATGAACGAGACCTTGTTTCCATCGAGTATCACGTACTGCGCCCGCGGATCGCTGTTCCGGGGTTGCCCCACCGAACCGACGTTCACAAGGACTTTTTCCGAGCCCAGTTCATACTCGAAGCCAAGTTCTTCCGGTCGAAAGAACTTCAGCGATTCGGTGAAGACACCCGGCACATGCGTGTGCCCCTGAAAACAGTACCGCTCGACCAGGCCGAAGATCTTTTCCATCTTCCGCTGGTTGTAGATGTCTTCCGGGAAGACGTAT
>JAIXZD010000146.1 GCA_027489895.1 Planctomycetaceae bacterium | reverse complement strand
GCTCCGGCGCCTCAGCGAACGTGCCGTCGCCCAGGTTCAGGTACAACGCGGAGCGCTGGTAACCCGTCAGCAGAACATCGTCGAAACCGTCGTTGTTCACGTCCGCCACCGCACAGCCGTGGCCGTACCCGGTCCAGTCCAGCCGACTCTGCGACGTGACCGTTTCGAACGGCTCCTCTCCGCGATTGCGATAGAGCGCGACGCGCGACGAACGATCGGCCGGCCAGTTCACGGGATCGCCGCCATCGACAAAGATCAGGTCGGGTGAGTCGTCGTTGTCGAGATCGATCGCACCAACGCCGCCTCCCAGCGTCTCGGCAAGATGGAACTGGCCTTCCGGTCCGTTGTCATAGACGAACGGCACACCCGCGTTCTCGATGAGTTCGAATCGCAGCCGGGTCGTCACCGACTCTTGGGACACATCGGCCTGATATTTGGGCAGCGGTTCCGGACGCACCCCCAACCGGGCGAACAGACCTCGATCTGCCGTCCAGACCGACGCGCGGTCCAGCCCCTCGCCCGCGAGGTATCCCGCGGCGACCGCCACAATCAACAGGATGGGTCGCCAGCGCGGAACCCCCATGCCCAGCTCCTATTTCCCAGCCGCCCGTTCGAGCAGAAACGCGGCATCCACCGCCCCCACGCTTCGACACATGGCAGAGAGGTCACCCAGCGACACCGCTTCCCCCGTCTTTTGCGCCTGCATCGCCTGCTGCACGATTCGAATGACGGTTTCCAACTCCTGAACCGGCCGCGAGCGTTCCTTCGACTGCACGCGCCGCCTGACGACATCGACATAGCGTGACCGATACGTCTTGTTGAGCGGTTGGGCCAGCACCGCCTTCTCGAATGCCGCTTCCGCCGCCGGGAACTCGCGCCGCCCCGCGGCAATCAACCCCTTGCTGAACCAGTACTCCCCGCGCATCTCCGCAGGCTCCGTCGATGGCAGCAGTGCCTCGGCTGCGTCGACGTCCATCGTTGTGGCGTGTGCGACGGCGAGCAGCAACCGGGCCTTGGGATTCTGTGCGTACGGCGTCAGCAACTGGACAGATTCCGGATACCGCCCCATCGCCAATAGACAGCGTGCCAGTCCCAGCCGCGACGCGAGGTCCGAACCATCGGCTTCCACGGCCGCCCTCAGCCACGCCTCCGAAGGCTCTGCTCCACGGGTCTCGATCGACCACAGTCCCAACGACATCAGCACCAGATCGACCGTGGGCGTCCCCTGTTTGGACCATTGCAGCAGACGGTTCTGCATTTCTTCGGCTTCGAGCCTCAACCCGCTCAATGCCACGTACTGGCGCTGGAGAGACGAGTTGGTGGGGAGCTGTTGCACACCTTTCAGAAACGCGGCGTCGGCCAGTCGAAACAGATTGTTTGAGAGCGCCAGGCGCCCCTCGTCGGCCAGGGCCGAATCCAGACGTGGCGCGTTCTGGCCGGTCTCCCGCGCCAACGCGAACGCGATCTCCGGTCGCTGCAACACGATTCCCAACTGCGTGAGCACCTCACGCGATCGCACCGAGCGAGGATCTCGGCACAGCGCTTTGCGGGCGATCGCTTCAGCGGCGGCCAGATCGCGCCGGTTCCAGGCTTCCGTCGCCTGCAATTCGAGATCCGCGATGTCCGTCCGCAGCATTCGCTGCGCGGCAAATCCAAGGGCGAGGCCAATCGCGATCCAGATCAGGAGCTTCATGTCGACTCGCCTGGACCGGCCTCAAAGTGAAACGGTTTCGTCGGGAGAAACGCGCCCACGGCGCTCCTCCCGTCCCAGGGACAAACACGTTGGGGTGACGTCATTCGCTCCCACGTCTCGCGAAACCATACACGGAGGCCCAGTCGGGCGACAGGATTCGACCGGGAACCACCCACCCCGAGCGACTGCCACAGTGGTCCAGTGTTGTTCGTCAGCGGGGAACCGGAAGCGTCAGCGCCCGGAGGTTCGACGCACCCCACCGAGGCGGCAAAACGTGGGATAGGCTTCCAGCCTGTCATCCCCCCCCCGGCGAATCGGGAACCGCTTGCGTTCCCCCAACGAACCCCTGAGACTTGGTGGAAAGTCGTGTTCCCGGATCGGGGACGTCGAGCACCTGCATCCGGGGTTCCATCACTCCAGCGGGGGCGAATGGCGCGAGGAGCAGCGAGGCATGTCGGGTCGATCGGTTTCTTCCGCTGGAATGCTTCTGGTCGCGCTCTTCGCGATCCTGCTGTGCGGCGGAACACAGGCCTGGATCACGCGCCGGACCACCGCCACGAGCCGGTTTGAACCCGCGATACAAGTGGCGCGAAACGGCCCCAAGATGAGCGACCGCTGCGCCGTCTGCCATCCCGGAGTCTGCCAGGACATTGCAGCGGCTCCACACAACCGCACGCTGCGGGAGGGAAACGATCCCGACGTTCGGGCCCGCTTTGCCGGTCGCAGTTTCCAGCAGGGGAAGAGCGGACCGACCGTTTCCTTCGAAGACCGGGCCGGGCAGTTGTGGATGAAATCCGATTCGTATCCCGACGCGATTCGCGTCGACTGGATGTTCGGTTCCGGTCGGCATGCGCTGACCCCCGTCAGTTTGCTGGTGAACCCGCACGGGGCGACGGAACTGGTCGAAGGCAGCGTCTCGTGGTTTCACGGCGATCTCCTGGGGGCCACCCCAGGGGCGAATCTGTCGAAGGCCCGCGGCATGGCCTCGCTCGGAACGCCGCATGACGAGGCGACCACCCAGGACTGTTTCGGCTGTCATGTGACTCAATTGACGATGGACCAGGGGCGGATTCGTCCCGAAGGACTGATTCGGGGCGTCTCGTGCGAACGCTGTCACCCAGGCGGCGAACGGCACGCCGAGTCGATGGAAGCGGGTGGGCCGCTGCTCATGGAACGGTGGTCGGAGTTGAGTCCGCTGGAGTCGGTAAATCGCTGCGGCGAATGCCACCGCCGGGCCGATCACCTGACATCCCAAGAGTTGTCCCCCGAGCGCCCCGTCCTCGTCCGCTTCGCTTCGATCGGCCTCGCCATGAGCCCCTGTTTCCTGAAACAGGACACTGTGAAAGCAGCTGGGGGCAACGTCCCGGGCGGCAACGTGGCAAACGGGGCCACCCGGTTGGACTGCCTCACCTGCCACGATCCGCATCGCTCGGCGGAGGAACCGGCGGAAGCGTTCGTCCAGAAGTGCCAGCAGTGTCACGGAACCCAGCCAAATCAGGCCAGAGTCTGTTCCGCGCCGCAATCGGGAACCAACTGTTTGCCCTGCCACATGCCCCCGGTCAACGTGACCGACAACCTCGTGCTGACGGACCACTGGATCCGGATCCGCAAACCGACCGATCCGCCCGTCGCCGCTCCAAAAACCCCATGAACTTCCAAGCCGTCGGTAGCGGAAGCCGTGAGGCTTCCCCCGATTCGGACGAGTGGTTTTATCGGAAATCTGCTCGACGAATCCACGGGACCTGATATGATTCAGGGATGAGCATCTGTCAGCAATTTCACAACGTGGTCCGGGTCGCGGTTTGTCTCCTGTTGGGGTGCGGTTCGGTTCTCGCCAACGAGGCCGAAAGTGGGTTGGTTGTCTACCCGGCGACCATCACGCTGAGCGGGGATAATCCGCGCCAGCAACTGCTTGTTTCCGGCCCTGGCGGGGCCTCGGGGGCCGATTGGACGACCACCGTTGCTCGCTTCACCTCGGAAACGCCGAACGTGGTCGCGGTCGATGCGGCGGGAGTAGTGACTCCCGTCAGTTCCGGGACCGGAGTCGTTCGCGTTGAAGCCGAGGGGCGTGTGGCGCAAGTCTCGGTGACCGTGGGAGATCTGGCGACCGCGTTGCTCGATTTCGAACGCGATATTCAGCCGTACATGGCTCGCTTTGGTTGCAACGCCGGGGCCTGTCATGGGAAGCAGCGGGGGCAAAACGGCTTTCAGTTGTCGCTTCTGGGCTTTGACCACGATTTCGATCACTACGCGATGGTGAGCGAGGCGCGGGGACGACGGGTCTCCGTCAGTACTCCCGAAGAAAGCCTGCTGCTCACCAAACCCCTTGGAACGGTTCCGCATGGCGGCGGAATTCGAATTACGAAAGACAGCACGGCCCACCGGGCGATCCTGCGGTGGATCGAAGAGGGAGCCACGCGGAAAGCGGGAACTCCGCCCGCGCTCGTGAAGGTGACGGTCTGGCCGACTGAACGGTTGCTGGTTCGCGACGAAACGCAGCGGCTGGTCGTCACGGCCCACTACGCCGATGGCAGCACGCGGGATGTTTCGTCTCTGGCGCAGTTTTCGTCGAGCGATTCGGTGTTTGCTGAAGTGTCGCCAGAGGGGATCGTCAAGGCCGGGAAATTGACCGGCGAGGCGGCGATCATGGCCCGGTACGAAGGCAACTTCGCTCTGACCCGCGTCTCGATGCCGCTGCCGGGCGATGTTCCCGAGGCGTACTACGCCAGCCTGCCGCGTGCCAACTTCATCGACGACCACATCTGGTCGTCGATGCGGCGGCTGGGGCTGAAGGCCTCGGAACCGTGCAGCGACGCGACCTACCTGCGACGGGTGACGATCGACATCGCCGGGCGCGTTCCGACCGTTGACGAGGCACGGTCGTTCCTCGCCGACAGCGGTTCCGACAAACGGGAACGGGCCGTCGAACGCCTGCTGGCCAGTCCCGATTATGCGTGGCATTGGGCCAACAAGTGGGCCGACCTGTTGCGTCCCAACCCGTATCACGTCGGCATCAAGGCGACGGTCACGTACGACGACTTCATTCGCGATGCCTTCCGCAAGAACCAGCCGTACGACCAGTTTGTGCGCGAACTGCTGACGGCCAAGGGAAGTACCTGGCGGGAAGGCCAGACGGTGATGTTCCGGGACCGCCGTGCCCCCGATGAACTGACGACGATTGTCAGCCAGTTGTTCCTCGGAACGCGGCTCGAATGTGCGAAGTGTCACCATCACCCGTTCGAGGTGTGGGGGCAGGCCGACTATTACAGCTTCGCGGCCTACTTCAGCCGATTGGGTCGCAAAGGGACGGGCATTTCCGCCCCGATTTCGGGGTCGGAAGAGTTCATCTTCACAGCGATGTCGGGCGAAGTGAGCCACCCGCTGACGGGCCAGGTCCTGCCGCCCAAGCCGCTGTTTGGGGCGACGCGTGAACTGGCGGCGGGCGAAGACCGCCGACAGGCGCTGGCCGAATGGATCACGTCGCCGGACAACCATCTGTTTGCCCGGACGATGGCGAATCGCGTCTGGACCGACCTGATGGGCGTGGGACTGGTGATGCCGGTGGACGACCTTCGCGCGACGAACCCGGCCACGAACGAGCCGCTGCTCGTGGCCCTGGGCAACGACTTCCGGGACCACCGGTTCGACATCAAGCATCTGATCCGGCGGATCACGTCGTCGGCTGCGTACTCACTGGCGTCGGAACCGAATGAACGCAACTCGATGGATACGCGGAACTATTCGCGGCATTACCGGCAGCGATTGCGGGGTGAAGTGCTGCTCGATGCGGTGTGCGAAGTGACCGGCGTCGGCGAAGAGTTTGTGGCGATGCCTTCCGGTTCGTCCGCCAAGGAACTCTGGACGCACCGGATTGAGTCGCTGTTTCTCGATGCATTTGGCCGTCCGAACGAAAACCAGGACCCGCCCTGCGAGCGGACCAGCGACACGACGGTCGTCCAGGCCCTGCATGTGATGAATTCCGACTCGATCGCCTCCAAAGTGACCAGCGATGCGGGTCGGGCGGCGGCCCTGGGAAAATCGGACAAGTCGCCTGCGGAAATCGTGGACGAGCTGTATCTTGCTATCTATTCACGACTTCCGACGAATGCCGAGCGGGAGATCGGGGTTGGCTTATACAAAGACGGAAGCAACCGGCGGCTGGTGACCGAAGACTTGATGTGGGCGCTCATCAATACGCCGGAATTCTGGTTCAAGGATTGACGGAAAACCTGGCTTCGATGGGCGATCGCCCGCGATCCAGGTGCGTTTTGGTGGGGAATACTGGTGAGCAATGGTGGGCAGTGCCCACCCCACGGTTTTGAGCGGGAATTGTGCGATGGCGATGCATGTGAACTGCGCGGGGATGTCGCGGCGAGACAGCCTGAAACTGGGCCTGGGCGGGATGCTCGGCGCGGGGTTTGTCGATTTGCTGCGTGGCCGATCGCTGGCGAGCGAAACCGAGGCCGCTCCGGCCAAGGCCAAAAGCTGCATCCTGATCTGGCTGGATGGTGGCCCGACACACTACGAGACGTTCGACCCGAAACCCGAAGCGCCGGCGGAAATCCGAGGCGAGTTCAAACCGATTCCGACCAACGTCGCAGGGATTGACGTCTGCGAATCGGTGCCGGAACTGGCGCGGATCGCCGACAAGTACGCGTTGATCCGATCGGTCTGTCACGAGCAGGGCAACCACGGGGCGGGCAATCACTACATGATGACCGGGGCGCCGACGCGCGTGCCCGTCGGTTGTGGCGCGTTCGTCAGCTTCCACCCCAGCATGGGGTCCTTCACGGCGCACGAGCGGGGCCACAAGAATGGCCTGCCCGCCTATTTCTCGATGCCCTCGATGACGCGTTCGGGAGGCCCGAACTTCCTGGGCGCCCAGTACGCGCCGTTCGAAGTGGATAGCGACCCGAATGGGGCGAACTTCAAGGTCCGCGATGTCCAGTTGCCACGGGGCCTGGAGACCGCGCGGTTTTCGGATCGGAAAGAACTCCGGCAGCAGGTCGACTCTCTGAAGCGGTTTGCCGACAAAGCCGCGGGCGACCCGGTGCAGGCGCTCGACCAGTACTACGCTCAAGGGTATGGGCTGGTCAGTTCGATCGAGGCACAGAAGGCGTTCAACATTCACAGCGAATCGCCGCAACTGCGCGATAAGTATGGCCGGAACTCGTTTGGTCAGCGGGCACTGCTGGCCCGGCGGCTGGTGGAAGCCGGTGTCCCGTTCATCACCCTGAACGAGGGCGGCTGGGACCATCACGGCGACCTGTTCAACGCGTTCCGGCAGCGGATGCCCGCGTTTGAAGCGAGCATTGCGACGCTGATTTCGGACCTCGATCAACGGGGCCTGCTGGAATCGACGCTGGTCTGCGTGCTGGGTGAGTTTGGCCGGACGCCGAAGATCAACAAGGATGCCGGCCGCGACCACTGGTCGAGCGCGATGTCGATCCTGATGGCCGGCGCCGGAATTCGCGGCGGTCAGGTCATCGGGGCCACGGACCGTCAAGGTTATGCCGCAGTGGAACGGGTCCTGTCGCCCGAGCATTTCGTGTCGACGGTGTACCGCAAGCTGGGCTTCGACCCGAACAAGATTTACTACACGCCGGAAGGCCGCCCGACCCACATGGTGAGCAGTGGGACGCCGATCAGCGAGTTGATGTAAGCGGGCTTCGCCCAAGTCGAAAGTCAAAAGGCAAAAGTCAAAAGTGGGGTCGGTTTGTGGGTGGTGATTTGCTACGAGTTCAGGCGGGTTTGAGCGAGGTGGAGAGCCGGTTGGGCGGGGGCCGTTTTGGGGGCCTGTTGGCTTGGCGGCTGGTGTTGATGGGTGTGCTGGCGACGGCTGGTTCGGGGCAATCGGTCCTGGCCCAGGCAACGACGGTGGACCAGATTTTTCCGCTGGGAGTGCAGGCGGGGACGACGGTGACCCTGAGGCCCAGCGGCAAGGTCGAAGGCCAGACGATCGTCTGGTGGTCGAACAGCCCGGCCCTGACGTTTGCTCCTGGCGAGAAGCCGACCGAGATCAAAGTGACCGCTGCGGCCGGGGCCATTCCGGGCCTGAGGCTAATTCGCGCGACCGGTCCCGAAGGCGCGGGCAAACTGCTTCCCCTGGTGGTGGGAACGGTCCCCGAAATCGAAGAGGTCGAGCCGAACAACAAGCCGACGGAAGCGACACCGGTTCCCGAACCGCTTGCGATCTCGGCCGGTGTGACGCTGAATGGCTCGCTGGGGAAACGGGGTGACGTCGACCACGTCGCAGTGAAGCTGGAGGCGGGGCAGACGCTCGTCGCCGCGCTCGATGGGCATCGGCTGCTCGATTCGCCGATGGACTCTCTCTTGCAGATGCTGTCGCCGCGCGGCCATGTGCTGCTGCAGAACCACGACGACCGCGGCCTCGATCCGCTGCTGGTGTATACGGCGGTCGAAACCGGGCTGCATTTCGTGCGGATCATGGCGTATCCCTCGCAGCCCGACACAAGCGTGGCGCTCTCCGGGGGGCCGAACTATCTCTACCGGTTGACGCTCTCGACCGGTCCGGTCGTCAGTCATCGGTTGCCGGTGCCCCGTGGGCGCGAAGCCCGTTCGGGACTGCTGGTGGGTTGGAATCTTTCGGCCGAACAGCAGCATGTCGCACTGCCCCCCGCAGGGGATGCGGAAGTGGTCCTGCCGCTCCTGGAGATCGTGGGGTTTCAAAAGTTTCCGATCGATGCCGCACTGGCGGCCTCGCTGGTCGAAGGCGAGCCGCCGCTGATGGCAGTCCTCGAAACGTTGCCTGTCGCGGTTTCGGGGACGATCGCCACGGCGAATGAGCGCGACGAGTTCCGGGTCCAGGCGGCCAAGGGGGCGACTGTGCGTCTCCGGGTTCGGGCGCGGGAACTCGATTCCCAGTTAGACCCTGTCCTCGTTGTGCTGGATGCCAAAGGCGCGGTGGTCAAAGAGGTGGACGATAACGGCCAGGAGGACCACGACATCGATACGACGGTGGTCGCGCCGGACGGACCGCTGACCGTGCGGGTGTTCGACCGATTCGATCGAGGGAGCTTCCGGCATTTTTACATGGTCGATGTCCGGACCGACGAACCAGATTTCGCGCTGACGGTGCCCTCTGCGGCGCTCACCGTGAAACCGGGCGAGAAGGTCGAGATCAAGGTGGCTGTGGCTCGGCGCGGGGGCATGAACAAACCGATCTCGATTTCGGCGGAGGACCTGCCGGCGGGCGTGACGGCGACGGCACAGACCTCGGCGGAGAAAGGCGACTCGTCGAAGGAAGTCACGCTGGTGCTGCAGGCGGCGGCCGACGCGATGCCGGGTGGGCAGGCGATTCGAATCGTCGGCAAAAGCGAGGGCGACGCGGCGATCGTCCGCACGGCCACGCTGCCGCGCGTCGGGCTGGTCACCGATCTGACGGCCCTGTGGCTGACGGTGGTCAAGTAACGGTGTTCAAGTAACACCGG
>JAIXZD010000246.1 GCA_027489895.1 Planctomycetaceae bacterium | reverse complement strand
GGCTGGGCGTGGAGGCCCGGTTCGAGGTTGGGGATGTCCTGGCCGGTGAGTGGCCCGAGGGGATGGATGTCGTCATGTGCTCGCTGTTTCTCCATCATCTGGAGGAACAGGACGTCGTCGGGCTGCTGCAGCGCATGCGGGAGTCTGCGGCGCTGGCAGTTCTGGCGAACGACCTGGTGCGCAGCCGGGTTGGCTACTGGCTGGCCTGGTGGGGTTGCCGGGCGTTGACCCGCTCTTCCATTGTTCATGTCGATGGCCCTCGTTCGGTTGAAGGGGCGTTCACTCTCGACGAGGCCCGCGACATGGCCAGTCGGGCGGGACTCACCGGCCTCCGTCTGACACGGCACTGGCCGGAACGATTTCTGCTCCGCTGGGACCGGACTTGAACCTCTCCGCCACGTTAACCGTAAGCGACGCGACCGCCCGCGACTGGGATGCGGTGGTGATCGGCGCGGGGCCAGCAGGGGCATTCCTGGCCCGGCAACTGGCCCAGGCAGGACGCGCGGTCCTGCTCGTCGAAGCCAAGGCCTTCCCGCGCGACAAAGTCTGCGGTGGCTGCCTGGGACAGCACGCGCTCTCCGTCCTGTCGGCCGCAGGATTAAACTCCCTGCTCGCGCAACTCCCCGTCACTCCGATCCGAGAGTACGAGTTCCGCTGGCGCGGCCGCGAGCTCCACCTGCGCCGCGATGGTGGCGTCTCGATTTCCCGCGCCGCCCTCGACACTGCTCTTGTCCGCGTGGCAATCGAAGCGGGGGCCGCATTCCTGCCCGAAACCATCGCCCGCATCGTTCCCATTTCCGAATCCCCCTCGCCCCAGCCAGCCACGCCGGCACAGCGCGAGACCCGTCTCGAACAATCCGGCAGTCCACTGGGAACCGTTCGGAGTCGCGTGGTCATTGCCGCGGATGGTCTCACGCGAAAGTCCCTCCGCGATCTCGACGATTTTCCCACAACGATCGCGCCGGACGCCTGGATTGGCGTCCAGGGTTATCTACCAGACCTTGAGAACCAGGTGCCGCCCGGACGGGTCATCATGGCGGCCGGACGCGATGGCTACGCCGGACTGGTTCGCGTGGAACCCGACGAAGTGGAACCCGACGCGCACGACGCCGAGTCAAGCCATCGCACCGCAACGCTGTCGAGTTCCCGCCCGTCGCCGCGAGTCAATCTCGCGGCCGCTCTCGCCCCTCATTTGCTGGGGCAGGGGGGTGGTCCCGGTGCCGCGGTCCAAACCATCCTGAAGACCGCCGGCATCGATCCACCCGCGGGAATCGAGTCGGTGCGGTGGCGCGGCACCGGTCCGCTCACCCATCGCTCACGCACTCTAGCCAAAGACCGTGTCATCCTGGTGGGCGATGTCGCCGGCTATGTGGAACCCTTCACGGGGGAAGGGATGGGCCATGCCCTCGCTTCCGCCCAAGCCCTGGCCCAACTGTTGCTCTCTCACGAATCGCTCTGGTCGCGCGACCTGCCCGCGCAGTGGGCGTCTCTGCATCGCCAAACCGTCACTCACCGTCAATGGGTGATTCGCGGATTGCGAGGGGCGCTGCACGACCCGTGGCTCGTTTCCGTTCTGTTCGAGATGGCATCGCGCTTCCCGGCTCTCGCCGGATTCGTTGCGAATCGTGTCCATCAGCCGTGCTCTCAGGTCGTTTCGAACCAGTCGATCCCGAGACAGTCCTTCCCTTCGGGAGTTGCCGCTTCGTGACACCACCTCTTCTTCTCGCCGGACTCGGCACCGCCGTCCCCGATCGCTCAATCCCCCAGGCCGAGGCCGAGGCCCGCGCCGCCACGATCTCGGGCTTTTCCTCCGATCAGCAGCGCAAGCTCCGCGTCTTGTATCGCACATCGGGCGTCTCGACCCGGCATAGCGTGTTGCTGGAGCAGGGGACCGAAGCCGAACCAATCCGGCAATCTTTCTACCCGCCACGAAGCAGCGACACCGATGGCGGGCCGACGACCGCCACCCGCATGGAGCGGTATGTCGCCGCGGCACCCGATCTGGCCGAGCAGGCGGCGCGGGCGGCTCTCACCCAGGCCAATCTCGCCCCCACTGCGATCGGCCATCTGGTCACCGTCAGTTGCACCGGGTTCGGCGCCCCAAGTTTCGATCTCGACCTGATCGAACGCCTGGGGCTGGACCGAGGCGTCTCGCGCACACATGTCGGGTTCATGGGCTGTCACGGAGCGCTCAACGGACTCCGTGTCGCCCGCAGTCTCGCTGGAACCGAACCGGGGACGGCAGTGCTCGTCGCCGCCGTCGAACTCTGTTCGCTGCACCACTACTACGGTTGGCACCCCGAACGCCTCGTCGCCAATGCCCTGTTCGCCGATGGGGCCGCCGCCATTGTTGGCCTCGCTCAGACGCCGAGTGACCCCGGTGCCTGGCGGTTGCTCGCCAGCGGATCCCAAGTCATCCCCAACACGACCGATTTGATGAGCTGGCACGTGGGCGACCACGGGTTCGCCATGTCCCTCTCGGCCCAGGTCCCGGAAGTGATCGAGACGGCCCTCCGCCCCTGGATGGAACAGTGGCTGGCCCGTGCAGGAACATCGCTCGCGGCCATCCGGTCGTGGGCCGTGCATCCAGGCGGACCGCGCATCCTCACCTCCGTGCAGACCGCACTCGGACTGCCCCCCGAGGCGCTCGCCCCCTCCCGCCAGATCCTCGCCAGTCACGGCAACATGTCGTCGCCCACCGTGCTGTTCATTCTCGATCAGCTCCGCCAGGCGAACGCCCCCAGGCCCTGCGTCGCCCTCGGGTTCGGACCCGGCCTCGCCATCGAAGCCGCCCTGTTGGGCTGACCGTCCATGAAAAGGAACGGTCAGGGTGCCAAAAATCCTCTCAACGGGCCTCAAAGTGACGAAGCCGAAAGTATTCGCCGCGAATTCGTCAGAGATCGACTCTGCGGATCGAACCAGGTGATTGACCCGTATCGAGGCGCGACGTAGTCTTGAGATAGGCATGTGATGTCGACACGGTTAGTCGCTGTCGCATTGGAAGCGGTTTGGGATTGGTCCGAGTTTCGGGGGCACGGTCGAGATGGGACGCGTGTTGTTGGCGCTGGCCTTGGTGATCGCCGGAAACTCCGGTCAGGTCGCCCATGCGCATGCCGCTGCCGACGCCCGGCATCGTCATGTCGACTGGCCTGCCTTCCACTCGGGTGACCTGGGGTCCGAACGGCATACGCACCTCGTCTGCTTCGGCGTCGATCTGGGTAGCGTTCCCCAAGGTCCCGAAGATCGGCCTGGCCAGCCCCAGACCTCCTGGCAGTCCTCCGACTGGATC
>JAIXZD010000437.1 GCA_027489895.1 Planctomycetaceae bacterium | reverse complement strand
TCCGACCAGCGCGTCAGTTGGCAGGTCTTCGAGTTGATCGATGTCGCGCAGGACCGCGTCGAACTGAGCCGCCGCGATGCAGAACAGTTCCCCGTCGATCGTTTCGCCCGTCGCCGGCAGGGCCGCTGGGAAACCATGGCCGGCCACTCCGCGCTGGAATCCCTCGACCCGCGCGGGTTCGCACCGCTCGAACCGGCCCTGAAGGTAATGATGGTTTGAGTGGCCCCGACGCAACGTCCCAAACACAAACAGCGGCAAGAGTTGCATCGCATCTGCCCTGAGGGTCGCGCGAACTGCTTTTCCGCAGGGTGGGCACTGCCCACCAGTGCTCCCCCGTACGGCCAGTCAGAAAGCCCTGGGATTGCTAAACAACGCGGATTTCCCGTGTCTTTTGAACCAAATCGAAGTTCGGTGGGAGCAGGGGGAATACGGCCCGGTGGAAGGACATTGGTGAGCAATGGTGGGCAGTGCCCACCCTACTTTATGCCATGGCGGCGAGCACCTTGGCGCCCATTTCCTCGGTTCCGATGGAATGTTTTCCTGCCGCGATGTCGCGGGTGCGATGACCGGCGGCCAGGACGGCATCGACGGCGGTTTCGATCGTCGCGGCTTCCTGTTCGAGGCCCAGCGAATGCCGCAACAACATCGCCACCGCGAGGATCGTGGCGAGCGGATTCGCGATCCCTTTGCCCGCGATGTCCGGGGCCGAACCATGGATCGGCTCGTACAGGCCCGGACCGCTGGTGCCCAGCGAGGCCGAGGGCAACAGGCCCATCGAACCGGTCAGCATCGAGCCTTCGTCGGTCAGGATGTCTCCAAATAGATTCTCGGTGACGACAACGTCGAAATCGCGAGGCCGGGAGAGGAGGTGCATCGCCATCGCGTCGACGAGGACGACGTCGTACTTCACGTCGGGGAATTCCTCGGCCATGATTTTCGCGCTGACGCTCCGCCAGAGGCGACAGACTTCGAGCACGTTCGCCTTGTCGACCATGGTGAGCCGACCGCGGCGTTTGCGGGCCGCCTGGGCCGACATCCGCACGACGCGCTCGATTTCGCCCGTGTTGTAAATCATCACGTTCCACGCCTCTTCGCCCGAGGCATGGGGCTTACGACCGGCTTCTCCGAAATAGAGACCGCCCGTCAGCTCGCGAACGAACAGAATGTCGGTCCCCTTGATGATGTCGGGCCTCAGTGGCGACGCATCGAGCAGGTGCGGCGAGGGTTTAATCGGCCGCAAATTGGCGAACAGTTGCAGCTCTTTGCGGATCTTGAGCAGACCGGCTTCGGGCCGGGTTTTGGCCTTGGGGTCGTCCCATTTGGGACCGCCCACAGCTCCCAGGAGCACGGCGCTGGCGGTGCGACAGGCGGCGAGCGTGTCGTCGGGCAGGGCCACGCCATGGGCGTCGATCGCGCACCCGCCGATGAGGTGCTCACTGAACACAAAGCGATGGCCAAACCGGGTGGCGATCGCGTCGAGCACACGACGACCTTCCTTCACCACCTCGGGGCCAATCCCATCACCGGGCAGCAGCACGATCTGTGCGTCCAAGACAGTCTCTCTTTCTCAACCAATATTGCGGATTCAAACGAGTTCAAATTCCGACGGAGCGCGGAAAACGCGATCTGGGATGTATCACATTCCCAAGATCAACCACATCGACTTTGGAAGTTTATCGCGACTGGAAACGATTTGCACCGAATCTGCTTCCCGACGCGCGGGGGCGTGCTTTGGATTGTGTTCGGGGTTGGTTGCCTGCGGGAATCGCTCAGCCTCCGGGCGCTAACGCTTCCGGCTCCCCCAATCATGACAGTCGCCCGGAAATCGGCTCCTGCCCCCAGATCGGAGCCTGTCTGATGTGACAGTGCCTTCGCCGTGATAAATTGGTTAACGCGGCGAGGCAATCAACGCGGGTTTCCAGCGGGAGAGATCGTGTCGTCGGGTGTGAACGGCTGGGTTCTGGAAGGGACGGGCAAGTCTCCCGCGATCGGTTGGACCGTCGCGACGGATGCGCCGCTGGTCGGCCTCGAACAAGCGGCCGAGACGGGCGATCTGATCGCCGCGGACGAAACCGGCACGCTGTATAAAATCGATCGATCGGGGCGGATCGTGAACATGGTGCGCGGCCGCAGCCCGGTCCGTGGTCTCGCCTGGTCCGAGACGGGGGCGGGCGGTGCGGTGCTCGTGGGCCAGAACATGCTCTACTGGTTCAACGAGCAGTTGCAGTTCACCGGGTCGGCGGAACTGCCGGGGCTGACGATGTCCGTGGCGATTGAATCGCAGGCGAACTATGTCGCGGTTGCTCTGGGCGATTCGATCAATGTCCTGTTCGATTCCAACCACAAGCTGTTTCGCCACTTCGATTCTCACCAGCCGCTGGTCCGGCTGCGGTTCCTGCTCGACGAACCGGCCCTTGTGGGTGTCGCCGAGTATGGGCTGCTGACGTCGCACCACTTCGATGGCAGCAAACTCTGGTCGGAGAAGCTGTTTTCGGGAGTGGGCGATCTGGCCATCACCGGAGACGGCCGGGCGATTCTGCTAGCCTGCTTCGCAATGGGAATTCAGTGCCATGGCGGCGGGGGCGAGCATCGAGGGTCGTACCATATCGGGGGGACGGCCAGCCGGGTGGCGACTTCGTTTCATCCCGGCCGGATCGCCGTCGCGACGCTGGAACGCATGATCTACTGGCTGGATACCGATGGGCAGGTGCTCTGGCAGGGTCTCACGCCAGACGATGTGCAGCGGGTGCTCGTCGATCCGCTGGGCAAGGGGTTGACCTGCGGGTTTAAGTCGGGGCGGATTACGAGATTGGATTGGCTGGATCGACCGCCACAGCGAGCGCGGTGAGAGGATTATTGGAAGGGCGGAGGTCGGTGATCCGGGGGACGCCAGGGGACGCTTCACCGTCGTGTAGCGGAAGCCGTGAGGCTTCCCCCGCACCGCGGCCCCCACCAAGAACCACGGCCGTCGCGCTTGGGAACTCTCACGAGTTCCACTACGACTGAGCAGGCGCTGCGTGGGGGAAGCCTCACGGCTTCCGCTACAATGACCGTCAGGATGGTTTACTGGATGGCCTGGTTGCGGGGTGGATGATGAAAATCGGGATTGTCGGTGCGGGGATGGTTGGCTCGACGACGGCGTATGCGCTGATCATGCAGGGGATTGGCCGCGAGATCGTGCTGGTCGATCAGAACCAGTCGCGGGAGCAGGCCGAGGCAGACGACTTGTGGCATGCCGTGCCGTTTTCGCATGCGATGCAGGTCCGGGCGGGCGAGTTCAGCGACCTTCTGGGCAGTCGCGTCGTGGTGATCACGGCGGGGGTGAACCAGAAGCCCGGAGAGACGCGGCTGCAATTGCTCGAGCGCAACGCGGCGATCTTTCGCGACATCATTCCCAAAATTTGCGCGGCCGCCCCGGATGCCATCCTGCTGGTGGCGACGAACCCGGTCGACGTGATGACCCACCTCACCGCACGGCTGGCCGACCAGTCGGGGTCGAAGGCCAGCCATGTGTTGGGCTCGGGGACGACGCTGGATACCGCGCGGTTTCGGGCGCTGGTCAGTGAGCATGTGGGGATCGATGCGCACCATGTGCATGTGTCCGTCGTCGGCGAACATGGCGATTCGGAAGTGCTCACCTGGCATGCCGCTCAGGCGGCGGGACTGCCGCTGGCCGAGTTGTGCGCTGCGCGGGGTCGACCGCTGACGCAGGCGATTCGGGACGAGATCGACCAGGGGGTGAGACGGGCCGCTTACTCGATTATTCAGGGGAAAGGCTCGACATATTACGGCGTCGGAAGTGCGCTGGCGCGCATCGTCCGCGCGGTCCTGTCGGATCAACGGGCGGTCCTGACGGTCTGCGCACCGGTCCCGGAGATTGAGGGCGTTCACGATGTCACGCTCGCCATCCCTCATCTGGTCGGGGCGGCCGGGGTGCTCGACACGTTTCCGCTCCGGCTCGATGACGGAGAGCGAGCCGCACTTCAGCGCAGTGCCGAACTGTTACGCGCGGCGATTACGTCGATTGGGCTGTAACTCGCGATGTTAGCAAGGGCTTGGGAACGACAGCGGATTTCTCGGTGAACGGTCGTCAGGAGGGATTGGGCGTGAGCGAGTCGATCGAGCGGAGGATCGACCAGTTGATCGAACGGTTTCATGCCGCGCCGGTCTGTTCGGCCTGGGCCGTGACGGGCGGCGGCCTGGAAGCCGTGGCGCGTTTGCTGCGAGTCCCGGGGGCCTCGGCCACCGTGCGGGAGGTGAGCGTCCCCTACGCCGCCGAGGCGCTAGCTGAGTATCTCGGCGCGAAACCCGAGCGGGCCTGTTCGCCAGAGACGGCCCGCGCACTCGCGGCACGGGCGATGGACCGGGCCGCAAAAAGCCTGGGAGCACCGGGCGAAGGTCGGTCGGCCTGGGGCATCGGGTTGACCGCGGCGCTGGTCAGTTCGCGCCCCAAACGGGGCGAGCACCGCGCGCATTGGGCACTGCAGTCGCCCGAGGTCACGCTCAGTGCGACACTTGTCCTCGAAAAGGGGGCGAGGTCGCGGGCCGAGGAAGATGCCGTCGTGGGCCGGGCCTGCCTGTTTACCACGCTGCCATTTGCGAGTGGACTGCCAACGTGGATTCCCGATCAGACGATCGTGGCCTCGGGGTTTGCAGGGGGTGTCTGGGACGTAGAACTCTCGGCCCATGAACTTCCTGACGTGGGATTGTTGCCTGGCGAAAAGGTGACACTGCGTGTGGTTCCCAGTTGCCCGCGAATTCTCGAACTGCGGCGGTCGGGGCGCCCCCCGGTCTGGTATCACGGGGGACGCCCGGTTTCCGAATCGTCACGACCTGCCGTCCACGGGTTACTGAGCGGTTCGTTCAACCCGCTGCATGAGGGGCATCGGGGGTTGCAGGCGGTCGCCCAGCAGCGGTTGGGCGGCCCGGTCGGGTTTGAGCTGTCGATCTGGAACGTCGCCAAGCCGCCGCTGGATGATCTCACCATCTCCGAGCGACTGGCCCAATTTGGTGAGGACACGGTCGTGCTCAGTGCGGCTGCGACCTTCGCGGAAAAGGCCACTCATTTCCCAAATACAGTGTTTGTGATTGGCGAAGACACGTTTGTCCGCGTGCTCGACCCCCGCTATCACGGCGGGGACTGGGAAGGCGTGGTGACCGCACTTGAGTCGATCCGCCAAAATTCCTGCCGATTTCTGGTGGCGGGCCGGGTGGCCGGATCCCAGTTTGTCACCTTGGAAGATTGCGGGGTTCCGGCTGAGTTTGCGGACCTGTTTGATGGGCTAACCGAGGCGGAGTTTCGGATCGACCGTTCCTCGACGGAACTCCGGCGCGAGCGGATTCCGGGGGAGGCCGGGGAGTGAGAGCTGCCCAATAGCCGATACAAACGGGGAGGGAGCGCGATGCGTCCGGACCGGTTGCATGGCGTGCTCCCGCAGACCTCGACACGGGTTGGTTTGACGCGTGTCCCAACTACGGGCCAGCAGCATGGATGCCGTCGCGGACAACGCCGCCCACTATTGGGGGCTCGCCGTCTCGCCGTTTTCGTCACTGTGCGATGCGCGGTGGTTCTATCAGAGCGCCACGCATGAAGAGGCCGTGTCGCGCCTGATGTACACGGCCGATGAGCGCCGCCGGTTGGCCGTCCTGACGGGCGGTCGTGGCCTGGGGAAATCGCTCATCTTGCACGTGTTTGGCCAGTCGCTGGCGCGGATCGGTGCGGATGTCTGTCACCTGTCCCTGGCCGGCCGCGATCGCGATGAGTTTGCCTGGCAGCTCGCCTGCGAATTGAAGCTGGCGGTGGCGACGAACACGCCCGGCCGGGAGCTCTGGGCGCGGATTCAAGACCATCTCGAAGGCCGCCGCGCGATTCATGCGCCACTGGTTTTGCTCTGTGATGACCTGGGCGTGGCTGGAGCGAGCCTTGCTGGAGTGGAACGGCTGCTGCGCGCGGAGGAACTGTCGCGAGCGGTGACGTTCGTGCTGGCGGGCCGACCGGGAGACCTGCACTCGTCGCTGCTCGATCTAGCGGACGTGCGGGTGACGCTGGAGCCGCTCGCCCTGCGGGAAACGCACGAATACGTCCAGCAACTGCTGTCGGCCGCTGGTGCCGAACGGACGATTTTCCAGCACGAAGCGCTGGATGAACTGCACGAGCTGAGCGGCGGCGTTCCCCGCGAGATCAACCGCGTCGCCGAGTTGGCACTACTGGCCGGGTGCCTGGAGCAACTTGATTCGCTCAGCGATCAGGTCGTTCGGGCCGCGGCGATTGAGGCCCGCGTGGAATTGGCGTCCCGCGCGAGCCGGTATGCCGCGAGTGCATAGTTCGAGTGCGAGTCTAACGCGAGGGAAACCACCGACCCCTTACAGGGTCGGTTCGCCTGGTCGGTTCCGCTGCGGCGTTTGACACCGAGCTTTACTGTGGCGGCTGGAAGCCCAGAGCCTGGAACCTGACGAGGTCGATCGGGTCGGTGATTTTGAGGCCCAGGATCTGGTCGTATCCCACGATCACTTTGCGGGCGTTCGAGGCATCGGGCTTGTCGCGTTCGAGCAGCAGTAGCCCTCCGGCGATCATGTACGCGCAGAACGGAATGCCCGTGTCGAATGACGTGACCAGCAGCCCCTTGCGGGGCAGCGTCGAGGGCCAGTTTTCGAACAGTCCGCGCCAGGCATCGGCCATTGAATTCATCGGTTCACTCCCTTGAACGACAGGTCAAAACGTCACTTTCCGTCCGCTGGCACATCACTGGGATTGAGCTGACTGACCGGGAAGGAAGTGCCCTCCGTATGGCGTACCAAAACGCGTTAGTACCGGGCGAGGTCGCCGGATTTTTTCAGGCTGAGGCCTGAGGTGATTTTCTGGGCTTCGAGCGTCATGAAGCGCAGTTCGCTGCCGATCGCCAGAAACTTCCAGCCCTCTGCGATTCGGCGGTTCACGTCGTCAATCGTCTGGACGTGCAGCCCGACGGGCGTGCCCGTTTTCTTCCCGGCGGCGAGAACGCGCTGGAGCATCGCTTCATGTTCGGCCGGGGTCGGGTCGATGCCCGCGGCGACGAGGGTGCCCCAGACGCCCACCGCGGCGCTGTCCAGGATGGGGATGCCGAACTCGGCTTCCAGCGGGGCCATGACCTCCCAGCCCGGGAGGTTGGTGGACCAGAGGAGGATGGCGTCGACGCCGCCCTCCCGCGCCACGTCGCGCACCAGGGCGGCGATGCGGTCGGGCGGGAGGTCGGCGGCGGCGAGGTTGTCCTTGAGGGCGAGGCTGCGGACGGGGCCGAGGCTGCGGCCGAAGGCGGCGGCGGCTTCCGCGGCATAGGCGGTGTCACCGGGGGTGACGAAGCCGAGGCGCCGGGCATCGAGGCGGTCCACCAGCCTGGCGGTGTCGAGCGCGGCGGTGGTGGCGGGGCAGTTGGCGGCCTCGGCCATGAGGGCGCAGAGACGGCGATCGGCATCGAGGCCGAGGCCGGCGCCGCGGGTGCCGTTCCAGGCGATGGCGGCGGGCCTGGCGTGGCCGAGTTGCCAGGCGGCGTGGCGGTAGGCGGCCTCGTCATAGCCATCCGCGGGCTGGCCGATGCCGGCGCCGTGGAAGGTGATGCGGGCGATGCAGCTGTCCACGCCGGGGATGTGGCGCATGATGCCGGCGAGGCTGCGTTCCACCACGCGGTTCGAGGATGGCGTGATGGTGGCGATGGCGGGGAGCATGCGGGGTTCTCCGGCGGGGATCAGCGCGTGAGGCGGCGCTGGAGGCCGACATCGCGGGCATGGGCGCGCAGCACCATCTCCCGGTAGGCGGGTTCCAGCTGGCGCGCGGCCTCGATGGCGGGGGCGAAGCTGTCGCGGTAGCGGGCGGTGAGGTCGCGGGCTTCCTGGCGGAGCGCGGCTTCGTCGAGGGTGGTGATGCGGCCGTTCTCGAAGACGACGACGCCATCGACGATGGTGGTGCGGATGCTGGCGGCGGGTTCGCAGAAGACGAGCTGGCGGTGCAGGTCGTTCAGCGGCGTGAAGGGAAGGGTATCGAGGTCGAGCAGGATGACATCGGCCTTGGCACCGGGGGAGAGATGGCCGATGCCGGGCCAGCGCAGCGCGCGGGCACCGCCCTGGAGGGCGCAGCGCAGGATCTCCGGCGCGGTGGGCCAGCGGCGGTAGTCGACGTCGGCAAGGGTGTGGACAAGGCCGGC
>JAIXZD010000390.1 GCA_027489895.1 Planctomycetaceae bacterium | reverse complement strand
GTGGGGACGGTGGCCGTGGCGATCGGCTCGCTGCCGGCGGCCCTGGGCATCATCTTTCTGATGGGCAGCCACAGCGCGTTCTTTGGCCCCTCGAAGTATGGCATTCTTCCGGAGCTGGTTCCCGCGAACCAGTTGCCTCGTGCCAACGGCCTGTTCCTGATGACGACGTTCCTGGGGATCATTCTCGGGATGGGACTGGCGGGTGCGGTCAAAGGGACGATGGCGCTGTCGCCCTGGATGGCGGGGCCGTTTTTTGTGGGCTTCGCGATGCTCGGGACGGTCGCGGCGCTTCTGGTGAGGAAAACGACTGCGGTCAGTCCGGGGATGCCGCTGGAGGTTGGCTCGCTGTTTATTGGGCGGGCGACACGGCGGATGATTCTGGCGGATCGCGCGCTGCTCCTGGTGCTGGGGGTGTCGTCGCTGTTCTGGTTCTGCGGCGGCGTGGTGCAGCCTGCGGTCAACTCGTATGGCAAGCTCGACCTTTATCGCGAACTGGCGATCTCCCAGGCCGATGTGCGGACGAGCCTCTTGGCCGCGTGTCTGGCGCTGGGCATTGCCGTGGGCTGTCCGCTGGCGGGACTGCTCTGCCGGGGCAAAGTCGATTTCCGGGTGACGGTGGCCGGCGCGTGGGGCATCATCGCAGGACTGTTGACGCTCGCGGTTGTCGGTGCGACGCGCGGTCCGAATGAGTGGCTGGTCCGGGGACTGCTGCTGTTTGTGGGGGCGAGCACCGGGCTGTTCACGGTTCCGCTGCAGGTGTTTCTGCAGTCGCGACCGCCGGCCGACCAGCGGGGACGGGTGATCGGTGCGATGAACCTCGTGCAGTGGGTGGGGATTGCCGCGGCGGCCGGGTTTTATGCGCTGGGCGACCAGATTCGCGTGGCGCTCGAATGGCCGATCTCGTCGCTATTTGCGCTGACGGCGGTGGTGATCGTGCCGGTGGCGGTCTGGTTTCGGCCTTGGCGCAGCGGGTGGTTTTCGGGGCTGCCGCGGTAGTGCGCTATGTGGCGGGTGGTCGCTTTGGGGACGTGGCCGATGTAGGGCGCGGTAGGCGGCGGCGCGGCTCTTTGGAACGCTCACGCGTTCCGCTACAAGGCTTTGAGGTCGGCGAGCACTTTCCGCATGTAGTCGATGCTGGATCGGGCGATGAACTCGGCTCCGGGTTTGTAGTCGAACACTTCGACCGACACCCAGCCGGAGTATCCCGTCGCCAGCAGTGCCTCGAAAATCGGGTGGTAGTCGGTTTCGCCCATGCCCGGTCCGAGCAGGTTGCTGTCGTTGACGTGGAAGTGCCCCACCCGGCTGGCGAACTCGCGGATCAACCCCGGCAGCGGCTTCCCTTCGCCCAGCATCGCCTTCACGTCCTGATGCAGCACGACATTGGGATGGCCCACCCGATCGATCAGTTCGACCGCCTCGGAACAGCTCGTGAGGAAATTCGTCTCCTGTGTCGTGAGCGGTTCGACGCACAGCTTCACGCCGGTCTCGGCCAGTGCCGGGGTGACCAGTCGCAGCACCTCCGCCGCTCGTTCCATCCCCTGTTCGGGAGTGGTCTCGGGCGAGAGGTTGCGCTGCATCGGAGAGCCCAGCACTAGCACGGACCCGCCCAGTTCATGGCAGGCGCGGGTGAGGGCGATGAGGTAATCGGCCGTCGCCTTGCGGACGGTGACATCGCTGGTGGTCAGGTGGAATCCGGTCGTCTTGGCGAGCAGCCAGTGGAGGCCGATCACTTCGAGGCCGTGCTTCTGGGCGATCTGGCGCAGTTCGTGTAGCCGGGCCTTGGGCACATCGGTAATCAGCGGCGCGAGGGTGAACGGCGCGACTTCCATCCCGGTGTACCCGAGCTTCGCGGCCGTCTCACATTGCCGCTCCCAGTCCCACCCCTCGAACAGCTCCTGACAAATCGCGAATCGCATCTCCAGCCCCTCGCCCTGGTTTGAGTTTCCTGGTCCCCAAGGACCTGAATCCCGATGAATGGCAGCCCCTCTCGGACACCGCCCGGCCCGGACACCGCTCGGCCCGGTGACTACTTTGATTTCTTTTTACGTCCCCCGCGACCTCGCCCCTGGCTCTGTCCCTGACTTTGCCCTTGCCCCTGTCCCTGACTCTGCCTTTGGCTCCGTCCGCGACCCAGGCCAGGCTTGTCCGATCTGCCGGACTGGTTCGGCTTGGCCGGCCGCTTCGGTTTGGCCGATCGCTTGGGATCGACCGGCCGGAGCGGTTTGGCGGGCTTGGCCGGTTTGACCACGTCGGTGAGCTCTTCGGCATCATCGACATCGCCTGCATCCAATTCGTCGTCGTCGCTTTCGTCCAGGCCGTCGGCGTCCATGTCGTCGTCGAACGACTCCGCGAACTCACCGTCAACGCCCTCTGCAAGGCCCTCTTCGCGGTTCGGGTCGAAGTCATCGAAGTCATCGTCGTCGCCTGGCACGCCGACCAGCACGTCCTCGAACTCATCGGCGACGTCGCCTTCGAATTCGTCGTCGGCGAGCTCTTCGTCGAACTCGTCATCGGTCGCGGCGTCATTCGCGCGCTCGGGCCGGGCCTTTTTGAACCAGTCTTCGCTTTCGGGCGATTCGGTCAGTCGGAAGTCGTTTTCCTGCCATTCATCAATCCCCGCGGCGTGGCTTTCGCCCTTGGTCCGGCTGCGGAGGTACAGCTTGATCGGTACTTCCCGGAACGGCAGGTGTTCCCGCATCACGTTGAGCAGAAACCGCTGCCAGGTGCGGTCGACCAGTTTGGGGAAATTGCACTTGAGGACGATCGTCGGCGGCGAGGAAGCGACCTGCGTGCCGTAGTAGACCTT
>JAIXZD010000457.1 GCA_027489895.1 Planctomycetaceae bacterium | reverse complement strand
TGCGGGTGAGCGCTGGTGGGCAGTGCCCACCCTACTAGTTGACTACCGATCAATGTCAGGCAGAAAAAACAGGTCGGGCCTGCCCGAAATCATCACTTTTGACTTTTGACTTTTGACTTTTGCCTTGCTCCGTGTTGACGCAGCCTGACATTGATCGATGGATGGAGCACTACTCCGGCGGATCGTTCTCGTCGCTTTCGACCGGGATGGTTTCGCCCATCGCTTCGACGACATCCCCGATGCGCAATTGACGACGGCGACGGGTCTCGACGAGGCCGTTGACCTTCACCTCACCGCCCTGAATGACGATTTTGGCGTGGCCGCCCGTCGAAACCAGCCCCTGCAGCTTGAGGAACTGGTCGAGGTGAATCGTCTCTTCGGACGGCGCGTTGCCGGGAGCGGGCTGGTCGGTCATGGCGAGACGGATCAATCGTGGAGAGAGAGGGATATCTTTGGCGCAGGCGTGGTCGAATCGTTCTCGTCAGGCTTCGTGCTCGGCCCAGAACAGCGTGGCCGGGGAGAGCCCCTGTTCCTGATGGACGACGACCTGCAGGCCGGGTCGATCACTGCCGCGGCGCATCAGGGCGAGGGCGACCGGTTGATCGTCGGCGAAAGAGATGGTGGCCGACGTGATCTTACCAATCGGCTTGTCGCCTCCCCCCGGAGGGAAAATCGGTGTGCCGGGAAGTGGGACGGGACCTCGCGAGAGCCGAACACCACGCAACTGCTGATTGACGTGGCCGAGGGCATCGATCCGGGCGATGGGTTCCTGGCCGAGGTAGCAGCCCTTTGTGAACGAAATCGCCTGCGCGGTCCGCTGGATCTCCTGCGCCAGATTGGCCTCGCTGAAGTCTTGGCCGTACCAGGGAAAACAAGCTTCGATGCGGGCCGCTTCAAACGCAGCCTGGCCGACCGGATGAATGCCACGGGCGGTGAGTGCGGTCGCGGCGCGACAGAGCAGCGATTCCAGCCCGGAATCGGCATCGAACGACAGGAGGTAGCCCGGTTGCCCGAGCCAGTCGACGCGGGCCACATGCACCCGCACTGAGGAATCCGCTGCGGTCGGGAGATCGGTCCAGAAGTGATTGAGCGGCCCGAGTGAGGCGGCCGCAAGGCCTAGCCCAACGAGTTTGTCCTCGGCATCGGGCCCGGAAACAAGGAGCGAGGCGCGGGTGGCGGACCGGTCGTGGAACTCGACATCCTCGGTGATACGGTACTTGTCGAGATGAGCGAGCAGGCGGGAGACGGGTGAACCGAGGTTGGCGATCCAGAGTGAATCGTGACCGGCGAACAGGAAGACGTGCGCGAATACTTTGCCCTGGACGGTGGTGATAAACGCTTCCGCGCCGGCTCCGGGGACCAGCCCGCGGACATCCTGCGTACAGAAGTTGTGAAGGAACTTGGCGCGGTCGCGGCCGGTCACCTCCAGCCAGCCGACATCGGGCCTGGGGCACCAGAACGACTCGGTCTGAATCCAGGTGTATTCAGCGTGCGGGTGGCCAAACGACTCGGGGAGGTCGCCGTGGCCGTCCGGCGTCTCCGCCCATTGAGCGCCCTGCTGAGTGAGCCACTGCTGCCATTCATTCGCCACGGTCAATTTGCCTCCGAGGGTGTCATCTTTTGTGGGATAGGCTTCCAGCCTGTCGAAGCCTTCGCCGTACTGAATCTGGGGACAAAGTGATCTTCTGGAAACCTCGAAGCGTGAGCGAGGGACCCCGCTCTCCTGACAGATCTCAATCTCCCCGGAATCCACGCTGGGGCACTCGCGGACGCTTCGGGTTTCCATCGCGAATTCAACGATCGTCCTAAAACATCACCGCCTCATCGGCGAACTGACAGGCAGGAAGCCTATCCCACGGTACACCACTCACCCTACATGGTCTTCCCCAACGCGTTGGCGACGAGGCGACAGGTGGCCATCGTCGCTTCGAAGGCGGCAGGAGTGAGCGTTTGGGCGCCGTCACTCATTGCATGCGAGGGATCGGGGTGAACCTCGATGATCAGCCCGTCACACCCGGCCGCCACCGACGCGGCGGACATCGCCGGGACAAGCGAGGCGATCCCCGTTCCATGGCTCGGGTCGACCACCACGGGAAGGTGCGTCCGCTCTTTGAGATAGGGGACAGTCGCCAGGGGAAGCGTGAATCGCGTGTGACTCTCGAACGTGCGGATGCCCCGCTCGCAGAGGATGACCTGCGTATTGCCCTGGTCGAGGATGTACTCGGCCGCAAGCAGGAACTCTTCGATGGTGGCCGAAGGCCCGCGCTTCAGGAGCACCGGCTTGCGAACCTCGCCCACCGCCCACAGCAGGTGATAGTTCTGCATGTTCCGAGCGCCAATCTGCAGCACATCGGCGTACTCGGCGACCAGCTCGACATGCTGCGGCGTCATCACTTCGGTCACGACAGCCAGTCCGGTTTTCTCGCGGGCCAGGGCCAGCAGTTCAAGACCTTTGTCTTTCAGCCCGTGGAACGAGTAGGGGCTGGTTCGCGGCTTGAACGCGCCGCCTCGCAACCCGGTCGCCCCGGCCGCCTTCACCTGTTCGGCCGCCAGCAGAATCTGGGCTTCATCTTCGACCGAGCACGGCCCGGCGATCACGCCAATATGCCCGCCGCCCAGGGTCAGCGGGCCGGTCTTCACCACGGTCGGCTCCGTCCGCGTTTCCCGGCTGGCAATCTTATAGGGGGCGAGAATGGGCAGCACTTTTTCGACCTCGTCGCACGATTCCAGTTCCTGCTGGGCCCCATTCCGCTCGTTTCCCACGGCCGCAACGACCGTCCGCTCGGTCCCGACGATCACATGGGCCTTCAGCCCCAACCCCTCCACCCGCTGCACCACCCGTTGAATCATCTCGGCGGTCGGGGCTGGTTTGAGGACGACAATCATGACAACTCCCTGAGGGGCAATTCGAGAAACAAGGGCGGAAAACCGGCGGACTGGCCTGATCGAACAGACACGGCAACCGGTAGCCGGTTCACCGCGAATGCCTGAATGGATTCTACCGCCCATCCCGCCCAAAGCGGAACTCGCCAAGGATTGCGGCACGGTTTGCGGGGTAGGGTGGGCACTGCCCACCAAGGCTCACCAATGCGGACAACCAGAAGTCTATTGGATTGCTGGTCCGCCCGAACTGGGGGGTTGATTGGAGCCGGAAGAAACGATGTTCGGCAGATGGGGACTGGTGAGCATTGGTGGGCAGTGCCCACCCTACCCACGGCAGCGGTGCTCAGGACCGGGCACGATCGTCAGCCATTGGGAGTGGGAGCAAGCTTGCAGGTGGCCGGGCAGGGAGACCGCGCCGTCGATTTCGGCCAGTTCCGAGAGCCGCTTCCAGTGTTCGGCCGACATCGACTGCTCGCTCCAACCTTGGCTGCGCCAGAGGGCGAGGAACAGTTCTCTCCGCGAACCATCGGTCGCATCGTTCAAGACAGTGCGGTCGAGTCGAATGGTACCGTCCTCTGTCGGCATGAGCGACCGGGCCAACAGACGGGCGGCGTTCGCCTCGGTCTCGTCGCGCCATTCGGCCGCCTGCTCGGCGAGACGGGCAATCGCCGCGTCAACTCGCGGGTTGAGCGCTTCGCACTCGGGCAGGATCCGCGTTCGCAATCGTCCCCGGGCAAACCGCGGGTCGAGGTTCGTCACATCGGTTCGATACTCCTGCCCCAGTTCGCGAAGGTACGTTTCGATCGACTCCCGCGTCACGGCCAGGAGCGGTCGGATCAGGCGTTTTCCGCTGGACAGCGTCCGCTCGGCCCGCATGCCAGTCAGCCCCCTTAGGCCGGACCCGCGGATCAGTTGAAACAGAACCGTTTCGACAAGATCCCGCTGCTGATGCCCCACGAGAATCGTCGGAAGAGAACGGTCGCTCGCAACCTGTTCCAGAAACGCATACCGCAAATCGCGAGCAGCCTCTTCAGAGCAGCCTTCGGAGAGCGGTGGCGATTCGGCCCGCCGCACATGCACCGGCAGGCCCAAGCCCTCCCCCAGTTTCACAACGAACCGCTCGTCGGCATCGGAATCGGCACCTCGCCAGCGATGATTGAAGTGCGCGACCTCTGGCTCGACCTGGTACCGCCGGGCAAGCGCCACCACCGCCCGCAGCAGCGCGACGCTGTCGGCCCCCCCCGAGACGGCCACCAGCAGCCGCGAGCCGGCCAGCCTGTGTCGGCGAATGGCCTCGTCGACGGCATGTTCAGGCGTCACGATTGCGTCTTCAAGTTAGCAGCCCCATCGCACCTGTGCCCAGCGATTTCATATGCCACGGGAGCTTGTTGTTGCCTCAGTAAACGCGAACGACTCCAGCGCGATGCCCTGTGCTGGTGGACTTCCCCGCTGAGCCCCAGACACCGCCTGAAGGCGTATCGGACTCCCTCTTCGATCAGCTCGGTGAATATCACCTTGAAGAGTTCAGACAGCATCATGGCGCCTGACTTGGAAGCCAGCCTGCCCAACAGGCTGGGCAACAGACAAGTTTACTGGCACAGCACCAGCCCTTTGACCTTGGTCCAGCACCACGCGCTACAGGATTTCGTTTCGGCCCAGCAGTCCCCGCACCAGGAGCCGGTATTGGCCGGTGCGACCACTGGCTCGATCTTCTGAAAGCGACCGGCCTCAGCATACAGGCTGCCGCGGGTCAACCCTTCGACGAGACTGGCGGGCGAGACTTTCGGAGCGGAGCGCACCTTGAGCAGTTCCGCGGCGACGAATGCATCCGTCAGATACTCGGCACAGTGAACGCCCTCGCACCGCTCTCCGGTCAGGTGATGAAGCACCGCATACGGGCGGCCCAGTTCGCCATCGAGATGCCGCGTCAGGGCGGCGACCCGCGCTTCCGAAAGCGGAGTCTGGGGATTGAGAATCAGCATATCGTGAGTGCCCAGCCAGCCCAGGTAGTTGGCCAGCGTCTGACAGCGGACACCTCGGCCGGACGTGCTGTCGTAGACAAACAGCCGCCCCTCACGGGGAACGACGATCGCGACATGCGTGTAGGGGCTGCCCGTGAAGGTCTTCACGGCGAGGCAGTCGCCAGCGCTCACGAGCAGCGACCCGGCCTGCACCTGCGACTCGACTTTGGACACAAACTCCGCTGCGGGAATCGACTGAACGTCGGGCGTGGGAGAGCCCGCCAGAAGAATCGCCAAGAACCACCCGGTCATCGTTCCCTCCTCCGGAAGTCTGTGCCCCGACTTCGTCCGTTCCTAAGTGATTTCTGCCTGGGTGCGGCGTAAAGTGGGCACTGCCCACCATGGCTCACCCGTCCACAAATACCGAACCACATGCCCACGGCTTCAACAGGGCTGGAATGCATTCTGCCTTGGATTTCGCCACTGCTCACGGCTTCTTGAACGTCAAATTGACCGGGTTCGTTGGCGATCCGAAAAATCTTTCTTGGGCTGTGTTGGTGCGCCGCGAGGGGCTGTGTCCACCCAGCGATCGATCCATCACTTGGTTTATCACGGTAACGAACGTGATTTGCGATTCGCCAGATCAAACATTCCACGAGGAAACGGGGTCGCAAGTGCAGGCTGGCGACTCGACGGGGTGCGTTGGCGCCGGTCTAATCTGGGGGAGATTGCCGGTGGAGATACTGTCCTGGCCGTGCGTGGACCTGTTCTGAAAGTTCGACCGATGGTGTTGTGCGCTCGTCATTTCTGCATGGTGGTGGTTTTGCTGGCGGGCTGCGAGGCGGCGAAACCGCCCGAAGCACCGATCCCCACGGCCGAGGCCACTAACAAACCCGAAACCGCGAAGCCCGAAACGCCGAAGATCGACCTGGCCGCGGCGAATGGTTCCACTCCAGCGTCTGATCCTGCAGCAGCAGCGAATGAGGCGAAGCCGATTTCGACGGGGCCGTTGGATCTCGATGGCGTGTCGTTGATTGTTCCTGAAGGCTGGCAGCGGGTCGATCCGCCGACCTCGCGAATTGTCGAAGCGGAGTTTGCGATTCCCAAGGCCGAGGGCGACGAGTTCGATGGTCGGCTGACGATTATGGCGGCGGGGGGCGGGCGGGATGACAACATCGGCCGCTGGCGGGGCGAGTTTGTGGTGGAAAGCCAGGACGATGCGAAGACAGAAGCACTCACCGTAAGCGGTGTCGAGTCGACCAAGGTCGACATTCGCGGGACATGGAAGGGGCCCTCCTTCAAGCCGGTCCCCCCCCGCGAAAACTACCGGATGCTCGCCGTCATCGTGCCGACGGGACAGACGGCCGCGTACTACGTGAAGCTGGTGGGCCCGAAGGCGACCATGGCCGCGAACGCCGAGAAGTTCGATGCGTTTGTCAGCTCAATGAAGCTGAAGCAGTAAGCGCGGTTCGTTGCGCATCGGCAGGGTGCTGAGTCTCCCCCGCGGTCCAAGGTGGCTCGCCAGGTCGCGATCTTCTCTCTTGATCGGCAAGTCGCCTACTGATCGATCGGCTTGGGAGTCGCGAGGTTTCGGCGCAGCGGGACGTTGCGGCCCCAGCGGTCGCTCGTCTCAGCGCTAGCGCGTCCGGTTCCCCTTGGCAAAGGTGGACGAGGCGATCGCTGCGCCTGGTTGACTGGGGAATGCCCTACGACTGGCGAGGCCGGCTAGAGTGACGAGGTTGGGCAACCGAGGGATGAGTTTTGCCCAAACTTGAGCCCGAAACCCATCGCGCGGGAACTTTGCGGCGATTCAAGTCGTCGGTATCGGGGCGGCTTGCGGCGCGGAAGAAGTTCCGTGTCTCGGGAGCGCTTCCAAATGGAACGTCAACGTGCTTCATTTTTTTGACAAGTGGTTGCCGTGGATTTTTATAACCGCTTTTCTCATAATGACTTAGCCTGCATTCGCGAGGTTGTCTTGAAGCCGTCAATTTGTCTTGCAAAGGGTTCACGCGGGCGGTGTAGTGGAACTACCCCCTCGATAGCCCGCCTTTCTCCCCAGGCGGGCGATGCATCGTTCAGCCACCACTGTTGTCTCCCGGGAGGGCCGAGACACAGCCGGTGCGCCACGGTGCTCTTCCCGGCAGAGTCTGTCCCGGTGCGTTGGCTGTTTCCAACCACTGGAGTCGGACACCACCGGATGTGAAACCAAACCCGATTGATCAGTCGCCCCGTTCAGAGCCCAAGCACGTTGCCGTCGCTGAACCAAGTCCCTGCCGCTTCGGTCTTCCCACACAGAGTTGCTCGCCGTTTTCAAAGGTCGGTTCCCATGCTTCTCACTTCCTGGCTGGCGTCCGTTAAGAACACGTTCACGCGGAGCATGTCGCGGCAGCGACGTGCGAAAGCCTTGCGGTCCCGCCGGTCGCCCGGCGACGTGGAACGCCTCGAATCGCGACAGATGCTCGCATTCGACTTCGTGGCGGCGCTCAAGAGCCCGCAGGGGGACGACTTCCTGCGTCGTGACGAGGTACTGACGGAGAACCCTCAGCAGATCACGCTGCGGTTCAGCCCGGGCAGCACCGTCAGCCCGGGGACGATTGCACCGAACATTTCGGTGTGGCGCAGCGGCGGGTTCAACGATGCGTTTGGCGGGACGGGCACTCAGACTGACCAGCAGGTGCAGATCGGCTATATCGGCCGGAACGACTTCCCAAACCAGAATGAAGTGGTGATCCGGTTCGCGCAGCCGCTGCTGGACGACGCGTACGAGATTCGGATGACGGCGGGGCTGGGAACAGCCACCGAGACGTTGGGGACACCTGAGACGTTCCGGTTCAAGATGAACCTCGGGGCGCAAATCGTCTCGGTCGTGCCGCAGCCGATCACTCGCGATCCGGGGACGGGCGTGCTGTCGCAGGCTCGGGATGTGGTCCACGTTTACTTCAACCAGAACGACCCGCTGAATGCCGCGAGCGCCCAGACGCCGGGCTTTTACAGCCTGATCAACACGGCGACGGGAACGCGGACAGCAGCGACGGGCGTGGTGTACACGCCGGCCACCGGCCTCGCGGTGGTGACGTTCGGCGCCGGAGCGATTCAGGACAACCAAACCTATCGGCTGCAGGTGGGGACCTACACCGCACCGCTGGCCAATCCTCCGCTGGTTGAAGCCGAGACGGCGACGATCAACTCGAACCCGAACAGCATTTTCACCGGGGCACAACCTCTGGGAACGCTGGGCGTGGCGACGCAGGTGGTGACAGGGGCCATTTCGCCCAAGAATCCGACCGGGACACTTTTGGTTCCTGGTCAGCCGGGTGGACAGGACGAGCCGGGTCATCGCGATGTGCCGGTGGAGTCGCATGGGATCGGGAGTTCCGCTCCGGCGAACGCGAATACGCTGGCAGTGCGGCAGTACTACTTCCCGGTTCAGTATGGAACTGACCCAACCTCGGGTCAGCCGCTGAACAACGCGATCACGCCGGAACAGCGGCAGATGGCGCGGATGATTTTCGAGATTTTCGGGAAGGCACATGGCCTGCGGTTCGTGGAAACGGCGGGCTCGGGGCTGGGTGTGGTGACGGGGGATATCCGCGCGGTCAATCCGAACTACCCGCAGGTCGGGGGGATTGCCGGGGGCGGCCTGGTGGTGATGAACTCCGGGGCATTCGGCAGCAGCAATAACGTGGGCGGGGGCTGGTGGGGAGTAGCGCTGCACGAAATCGGGCATGCGCTGGGTCTGGGCCATGCGTACGACTTGCCCTCGGTGATGGGCGGGAGTGGGCTGAATGGCTCGGCCGTGGACGGCGAAGTCTATCCCTTCCCCTACGACGATGTGCATCTGGAAGCGATCTACGCCAAGACCGGTGCGGATATCGACCTGTATTCGTTCCAGGTGACCGAACCGGGCAAGGTGAAGATCAACGCGGTGGCGGCGCTGCAGGCGGCCGGGGCGACGGGCCTCGATACGCTGCTGACGGTGTACCGGCAGAGCCCGGATGGATCGACGCGAACGCTCGTGGCGCGGAACGACGACTTCAACAACACCGATTCGCAGATCGAACTCGAGTTGTCGGACATCACGGGCCCGACGACGTTTTTCGTGGCGGTGACCAGCCAGGGGAACGACAAGTTCAACCCGGAAGTCATCAACAGCGGTTCGGGTGGACGGACGGATGGCGCATACCAGTTGCAGGTGAACTTCACGAGCACGGCGTCGCAGGGCGGGATCACGGACCTGCAGGGTTCGGCCGTCGATGGCGACGCGGATGGCAAAGCAGGCGGGCTGTACAACTTCTGGTTCCAGACGGCGGCAGCGTCGGTCAGTTCCGGGACGTCGCGAACCTACTTTGTCGACAAGATGGCGACGGGCGGGGGCGATGGGTCGCTCGCGATGCCGTTCAACACGATTTCCGCTGCCCTGGCTGCCGCGGCGGCCAACCGCACGGCGACCGATCCGGTGACGGGGAATGTTCTGGTCCGGCTCCTTGGGAATGGGACGTCGCCCGCGACGGCCCGGCCGTATCTGGTCGGCACGGATCTCGATGGCAATCCGCTGCAGGATGGCGAGTTTTTCGCGATTCCCCAGCGGACCACGGTGATGATCGACGAAGGCGCTGTCCTGAAGTTCCGCGCGGCGAACGTAGAAGTGGGAAGCTCCAGCGGTCTTGTGAATCGGTCTGGCGCCGCCCTGCAAGTGCTGGGAACGCCGGGACGAAACGTCCAGTTGACAAGCTTCCACAACGACAGCGTGGGCGGCAACAGCGACGACACGGGGCCGAACCTGCAGGGCGGACAGTGGGGCGGGCTGGTGTTCCGGGGCGACTCGGATTCAACGGTTGTCGAAGCGGCTACCACGAAGAAGGCGTTCCTCAACTCGGTGAACGGGGCGACGCTGACGTACGGGGGTGGTGAAGTCCGGGTCAATGCCCAACTGCAGACGTTTGCGCCGGTGCACATTGACAGTCGCCGGTTTGATGGGTCGGCTCCGGCGGGGACGCGTCCCGCGGTGACGAACAACACGATCCAGTTCAGCGCGGGGGCGGCGATTTCGGCCGACCCGAATGCCTTCGACGATCGCCTGGGTCGCTCTGGTCCGGATGTCCACGGCAACACGCTGCAGAACAACACGACGAACGGACTGTTTGTACGAATCGGTACAGAGCTGGGGAGCAGCCCGAATCAGCTCGATGTTCCGGCCCGGTTTGCCAGCACGGATATCGCCTATGTGATTGCGGAGAACCTGGTTCTGACGGGTGGCGCGGGCGGGCTGGATGCGACGAGCGGGACCGCTCGGGCGCGGAACGTGGGACGGTTGAAGGTTGACCCGGGCGTCGTGGTCAAACTGAGCAGCGCACGAATCGAAATGGATCGCGGCCCAAGCCAGCTGATCGCGGAAGGGACCGCGACGCGGCCGATCGTGTTCACTTCGCTCGCGGATCCGCGTTTTGGTGCCGGTGGCACGTTCGACACCAATGGAAACCTGCCGGATATCGATCCGACGAACAGCACGTCGCTGGCGTCCGCGGCGGGCGACTGGAGCGGGCTGGTGTTCATGCAGGCGTCGAGCGGTAGCATCGACAATGCGTACATTGCGTTCGGGGGGGGTTCGTCGGCGATTGAAGGCGACACGCGTAACTTCAACACCGTGGAGATTCGTCAGGCGAATGTGCGGATCGCGAACACGCGGTTCGATCTGAACGACACGGGCAGTGCCGGTGGAAACAACCGGAACAGCCGGGGGACGAACGACTCCTCGACGATTTATGTCAGCGGAGCGCAGCCGATCCTCGTCGGGAACGACTTCCTGAACAACATGGGCGCGGCGATCAGCATCAACGCGAACTCGATGATGTACACGCCGCGTCCCGATGTGGGGCGGCAAACGGGGCTGATTGCGCGGCGTCTGGAGTACGACAACAACTTTGGCCCGCTGCTGCGCGCGAACCGGTTCAGTGTGGATCCCTCGATCATCAACGCGGGGAATACGCAGAGCGGGGTGCGGGTGCGGGCGGAAGAAATCAGCGTCGAAAGCGTGTGGGATGACACGGACATTGTCCACCTGGTGAGTGGCGTGATCTTCGTCGGGAATCTGCACACCAAGACGGGATTGCGGCTGCAGAGTAACCCCACGGAAAGCCTGGTCGTCAAGTTCACGACGGGAACCGCGGCGATCATCGCGACGGGGACACCGGCGGATATCGATGACCGGATCGGCGGGACGGTGCAGGTGGTGGGTCAGCCGGGCTACCCCGTGGTGTTGACGGCGCTCGCCGATGACTCGGTGGGGGCGAGCTTCAACCTGCGGGGTCTGCCGACCAAGGATACCAACGAAGATGGCTCGGCCTCGTCGGCGGTGCCGGGGTCGTGGCGGGGCCTCGTGTTTGAACGATTCAGCAACGATCGCAACGTGGCGGTCTACAACGAACGCGAAGCGGGGCTGACGGGCGGCGACAAGAACGGGACGACGGCGAAAGCCGAGAACCTTGGGACGCTCGCCCCGAACGTCGTGACGGCTTCCGGGATTACCAGCACCGACCTGCAGGAAGCGATCCGCGAAAAGGGCGGCGACGATAATCGCCGACTGGGCTTCGAAGTTCACGGGTACATTTCGGAGAACCGGCCGACCGATGCGGACATCTACCAGGTGTCGGCCTATTCGGGGTCGGAAGTCTGGATCGACATCGACAATTCGAGTTCGTCGCTGGATACGTTCGTCGAGCTGCTGGATGCGGCAGGGAATGTTCTGGCTACCTCGGATTCGTCGCAGTTGCCGAACACGAACACCGGCAGCGTGCTGGCGGCCTCGAAAGATACGGTGCTATTGGCGGGTGCGAATGGCGACCTGCAGAAAGACACGTACCGGGGCGGTGATTACTACTCGACGAACGCGTACGACGCGGGGATGCGGGTGATTCTGCCGGGAACCGCGGGGACACTCGATACGTTCTTCATCCGGGTGACGAGTGTTCAAGGGAAGACCGGCGGACACTACGAATTGCGGGTGCGCGTCAACCAGCGGGACGACAAGCCCGGCTCGACGGTGCAGTTTGCCGATGTGCGTTATGCGGTGAACGGGATTCAGGTGATCGGCCTGCCGCGGAACTCGCCGCTGGTGAGTGAAGCTGCGGAAGCTGATGACACAGCGAACAACGGGATTGGTGGTGCCCAGGATCTGGGGAACCTGCTGCAGACGGACCGGAATACGGTGACCGTTAGCGGCCAGTTGTCGTCGGTGACGGACGTCGACTGGTACAGCTTCGTCCTCAACTACGACCTGATCCAGGAAATCGGCGGCGTCAACGGCGGCGGGAAGACGTTTGCGACGGTGTTCGACATCGACTACGCCGACGGGTATGCGCGGCCGGACACGACCCTGTCGGTGTTCGACACGGCGGGTCGGCTGATCCTGGTGGCTCGCGATGGGCAGATTCTGGATGACCAGTCGGCAGCGGGGCAGGGAGCCGACTTCGACGACATGCGTCGTGGGTCGAACGGGGCGCTGGATCCGTTCATCGGACCGGCGCAGTTGCCGGCGGGCGTGCCGAGTCAGGTGGGTTCGACGGCGGGTTACACCTCGGGGACGGTGACGAATCCGGGCGGAGTGAATCACCCGTTCCGGTACTTTGTGGCGGTGTCGTCGAACCGGCGGTTGCCAAACGCCATGAATGCGACGTTCAACTCGACGGCGACGAACTCGCTGACGCGTCTGGAGCCCGTGAGTTCGATCCGGAGAATTGTCGAAGATCACATTGGTCATAGTGGTTATACGTCGGGCGGTCAGGTGACGCCCGTGGTTCCGCAACTCATCGATATCAGCACGGAACAGGCGCTGAGCACGCATGCGACCACGTTCGGGCTGGAAGACGTGACGCTGTATGTTTCGACCAGTTCCGGGCTGTTGACATACGATGCGTTCCGCGGGACGTTTGAGACGAGTTTCAATAGAAATTACAACGGCAACGGACTGGTCGTCGGTGATATCGACATGCGACCGGACGGACGGCTCTATGCCTACTCCGGAACGACGGGCAACAATACCGGGACTGCCGGTGTTCTGTCGGAACTGAGCACCGGAACGGGAGAAATCATCTCGTCCTCGAACGACGGGATTGCGGACCGTGCCGCCACAAACCCGACGAATAATCAGACGACGACCAATTCGGTGTCCGCGCTGGCATTCCGGCGATCAAATGTCGGGGACTACGACGACCTGTGGTACATCGTCAATGACGGTGGCCAATCGAAGCTGTACCGCGCGGCGGATGGGGGCACGGCGGCAGGAGCGGCGAACGGTGCAGCCAGCCAGGCCCACACGGATACGAACTTCGGTTACTTCGGGCGGGTGACGGTGCCGACGGGGACGGTAAATCCGCTGGTGACCGGCCTGCAGTTTCAGCAGGACAGTTCGGGCACGTTGTTTGGGGTGACGAGTGACGGGCGTTTTATTCGGGTGAGCCCGGGTGGAAAGACTCAGGGAACCGGCCAGGAACTCATTGATTTCAACGCGAACTCGACCGTTCTGGCTGACTTCTCTGCCACGGTCGGCGGCTTTCAGGGCCTGACCGCGGCTCCTCAAAACCTGGAGAACTCGCGGTTCCGTGGAATGTTCTTCGCGATCACCACGGCGGGACGACTGGTGGTCATTAACCCGACCACAAACACTCTCGTGACCAACGTGTTCGATACGAATGCCGATGGTGTGGGTGACAGCAATATCTCGAACGTGCTGACCGCGGGTGCGACGGGGCTGGCGTTCTCGCCTTTGGACGTGAACCTTTGGCACCCGACGCTGAATCGTCGGGCCGAGGCCGGGCATGGGGTCAATCCCACGTTCGACAATACCCGGTCGACGACGGTGGACGATCTGGTGATTCCATATGGAGACGGCTCGCTGGAGGACTCTAACGAGCGGCAGGGCGGCGCGAGCATGTGGTTCGGGCTACAGGAGTGGAACGACAATCCGGTCAACAACAATCGATATCTGCCTTACGACAGCGGAACGGAACAGTTCGGCGTGCAGTCGGGCGGCAACTACCGGTGGCAGGAGGAGTTGACAGCAAACCCGAACATTGGTGCGACGGGCAGTCGAAACGGGAACTACAACCTGCCGGGCGGGGCGTTCGGCAGTTTGAGAACAGGTCAGTTCAGCCTGGCCGGATATTCAGCGACGGCCAAGCCGACCCTGTACTTCAACTACGTCCTGGAAACGGAATCGACGGATATCAAGGACTCGACGATGCGCGATGCGGCGCGAGTGCTGATCAGTTCGGACAATGGATTGACCTGGCGGCTGCTGGCGACGAACAACAGCGCGGCTTCCGCGGCGGATTCGGCCGATGGCGAACTTCCGGCCTTCCAGTCGGTGTCGCGAAATCTGTCGACGAACGAGAACCAGCGTGTTCAGGAGTTGTTTGACGAGGCGGGCGGTACATCGAACGGCTGGCGGCAGGCCCGCGTCGATTTGTCCGACTTCGTTGGACAGGGGAACCTGCAGCTGCGATTTGACTTCAGCACCGCCGGACGGTTGAGCACCCAGAGCCTGCGTGATGTGGACGGGGATGGCGATCTGGATCCGCTGAACAATATCTCGGGGGCGATCTTCGGGAACTTTAACGATGAGCGGCGGGCTCAAAACAACGACTTTGAAGGGTTCTACGTCGACGACATCATCATCGGGTTCGCGGAACGCGGCGAGATGGTGACGGGTGGGCTCGCCGGGCAGTCGGACGTGACGTTCAACACCGCGCTGCCTACGAGTGATTCGGTTCCGATGAAGGTGGAAACCGGGCCCTACACGCTGACGATTCGCCGGGGGACGGAGTATGCCGCGCCTCTGGATCCGGCATCCTCCGACCTCGGGATTGGACGACTTTTCGACACAGACGACCGCTTCGTACAGTTCCCGGCCACGGTTCCGAACAACAACTCGTATTCCGAGTTCTTCGACGGAACGACGTCGGTGGGAACTGGCGGCGGCAATGATGTCAACACGACGGCGCCAGTGATTGTCTCGACGAATGGTCGCGTGCAGGTGCTGACGGAAGTCACCACGCCGGCGTATGTGCCGCCGGGCAGTTCTGTCGGTGATGATGTGCATGAAGAAACGCACATCCACCCGTTTGAAGGATCACACGCACTGTTCATGGATGCCGCGAACCCGAACACTCCGCTCTTGGGGTCGGTCGTCGGAATTTCGTACGCGACGTTCAACCTGGGTAGCATTGTCGGACTGCCGACAGCGTTCCTCAACTTCGCTTACAACAACCTGCGGACGCCAGTGGTGTCGCTGCCGACGAACTTTACCGATCCGAATCTGGGGTTAGGCCAGCCCGCGTTTGGAACAGGGGTGTCGATCAGCGAGAACGGAACGGATTGGTATACGATCTTCACGCCGGAGATCACGCTGGGTGCGTGGCGGACCGTGGCGATCGACCTCGTTGCGGCAGCAACGAACGCTGGGTTCACAAACCTGGCGAACCTGCAAATGCGGCTGCAGGTGGGACTGGTTCAGGTTCCACCGGTTGTGAATCAACCGGCCCAAGATGGGACGTTTGCGACGGGGAGTGGAATTGCCTGGGATGCGGTTCGCGTCTCGGTGACTCCGGCGATTGGATCGACCGGGTCGATTGGGGATCAAAACCCGATCCGCGATCAGGGTCAGTTTATCATCGCGAACAACATCATTCGGAACTCGCAGACGACGGGGATAGATATCGTCGCCGCGAGCCGGGACAACCAGACGAACATTGCCCGGCCTGGATCGGCGATTGGTCTGCCGACGCTGAACAGTTCGCGGCTGGCGACGGGCGTGGTCGTGGCGAACAACCTGATCACCGAAGGGGTGACGGGGATCAACTTCGCCGGGGATGCGGGCGGAGCGAACCTGCCGGCTGCGGTCGTGCCGTATGGCCGGATCGTGAACAACACGATCGTTTCCGCGACGACTGGGATCAACGTGGGTGCGAACGCCGCGCCGACGCTGCTCAACAACCTGCTCTCGGGAGCGCCGACTGGCTCGGCCACCGGGATGACGACGGGGATTGCGGTTGCCGGGAGCTCTTTTGCCAATACGGTGATCGAAACGACGGCGTTCCACGGGGTGGGAGCGGCCGGGAATACCGGGACCGACTCGATCGTCGTGGCGGGTGGTAGTGCGATGTTTGTCAGTTCGACGACGCGGAACTTCTATCTCACGACCGGATCGTCGGCGATTGACAGTTCGAAGAACTCGATCTCGGACCGACCGGCGATGACGACGGTGCTGTCGCCTCTGGCGATTCCCGTGTCGCCGATCATTGCTCCCGAGAACGACCTGTATGGCCAGTTGCGGAAAGACGATCCGAGCCAGGCGAGCTTCCCGGGGATTGGGGCGAACATCGTCAAGGACCGCGGAGCGATTGAGCGGGCGGACTTCACGCAGCCGATCCTGTCGTTCAAGGACCTGGTGACGACCGAGCCGGATGCCGCGTTCCAGTTGCGGCTGGATCAGAGTGCGGGAATGTGGTCGGGCGATCCGCGACTGGACCGCGACAGTGCCCGAAACAGCGTGGTGATTCGCGACCGCAGTGCGGCCGATGTGACGACGATCCGGCTGCAACTGGCGGATGTGGGAGTGGGGATCGACCGAGCCACGGTGTTGTCGTCGGCGTTCGCGCTGACGCGGACCCCGGCAAGCGGTGGCCCAGCTGTTCCGCTAGCCGCCGGGCCGGACTACACGTTCATCTTCAACGAGAACACCAACGAGATTCAGTTCGTGGCGGCCTCGACGTTCCGACCGGGGACGTACAACGTGACCGTGACGTCGCGACAGGCAGCGACGAATGTGACGGGGCTGATGACGGACCTCGCCAACAACACGCTGCTGCCCAACCGGGCGGATGGAACGATTCAGTTCAGCGTGACACTGCTGCTGGAAGACCCGACGCTGGATCAGCCGCTGAATGGGACGGGCGGCCGGTTGACGATCTGGGAAGACCAGGGACAAGTCGGCGTGCATCAGCCGGATACCCCGTTCGGGACGCCGGTGCTGAACGATGTCGACCCGATGAATCCGAAGCGGCTCCCCGATGGTGCGTTCCCGCTGGCGGCGCTAATCAACGACACGGCCGTGCTGGCCGTTCCGTTGACGGGGATTACGGCGGGTGGACGCAACCTGAACAACCCGCCGGCGCCGAACTTCAACTACGACAATACGGAGACTCAGGCGCTGCGGGTGACGGCGGTGAGTGACAATCCGACGGTGCTGACGATCGTCAATCCGGTGACTTATGTGTCTCCCAACAGCACGGGCACGCTGCAACTGGTGACGCTGCCGAACCAGCCGATCGCGGTTGAGACCGTGGTGACGATCGCGATCACGGTGACCGATGCCGGGTTCAACGGGGTGTTCAACGACGATCAGAATTCGGATGAACCGGATGACCAGTCGGTGACGCGGTACATCCGAGTGCGGATTCTGCCGCGGAACGATGTGCCGGTGATGACGCAGCCCACCGACGTGAACTACACGGGGATCATCCCGTCGGGCCAGGTGATTCCGCTGGCCGGAATTGCCGCGGGTGGTAGTGAGATTCAGCAGCCGCTGCGGGTGACCGCCGCAGTGACGGGTGGAACGGCGGGCGTGGTGGCGAGTCCGATTTCGGTCTCGTACGCCGGTGGCTCGACCGGTTCGCTGTCGCTGCTGCCGTTCAACGGGGGCCAGGCGTTCGGTGTTGCGGGGACGGTGCAGGTGACGGTGACGGTGGAAGACGGCGGGTTGGACAACAACCTGGCGACGGCCGCCGACAACGGGACGACCACGCGGACGTTCAATGTGACGTTCGCACCGAGCAACGTGAACCCGAACCTCGATCCGATTGGCGATGTGAACCACCTGGGTTGGGTTGGTCCGCAGACGATCACGCTGACGGGAATTGGCGACTCGAACCCGGCTCATGCCAACGGATTGCGGGCGCAACTGCTGTTCAACGACACGCCCGGAATGTTCGTGACGGGCCAGCAGCCGGTGCTGACGTTCAACGCGGCAACGCGAACGGCGTCGATCGCTTACCAAACGCGGGGCGATATCAGCGGCACCGCGGTGGTGACGGTGCGGGTGTTCGACAGCGGGGTCGATCTGATTGCGAACACGCAGGACGACGGCGTGGTGGAACGGACGTTCTCGATCGTGACGTTGGCGTACAACGACGCGCCGATCGCGGGGGCCGATGCGTTCCCGATCAGCCCGAACCTGCTGCTGGAAGACAACACGATTTCGATTGCGATCTCGCAACTGCTGGGGAATGACGCGGTCGCGACGAACAGCCCGTACTCGATGACCGAACCGCTCATCCCGCCGGCCCAGACGCTCACCCTGGTGAGCGTGGGCGACCCGGTGGGTGGATCGGTGGCGATTGTCGGCTCGAACGTGGTGTTCACGCCCGCGGCCGACTTCAACGGAGTGGCGACGTTCATGTACGTGGTGCGGGACAACGGCCGGTCGAATGGCGTGGATGACTTCAAGTCGGCCACCGGGACGGTCACGCTGACCTATACTCCGGTGAACGACGCGCCGCGGCGGGTGACCGGTCCGGCGACGAACACGGTCAATCTGCGGCAGGATCAGGCACAGGTCTCGATGGGACTGGGCAACCTGTCCTACGTGCCGGGGCCGACAGCGGATGAGAATCCGCAGACGCTGGTGTACACGGTCAGCGCACTACCGAACCCGGCTCTGGGGGTGATGACGCAGGCGGATGGACGGACGCAGTTGTTCGTCGGTCTGCAGTTGACTCTGGCCGAGTTGCAGGGATTGCAGTTCCGACCGGTCGGGCTGACGACGGGAACGACCTCGTTCTCGTTCACGGTGCGAGACAGTGGCGGGACGGACAACGGGGGCAGCAACACGCTGACCGAAACGTTCACGATCAATGTGAATGCTCTCGATCCGACGCAGATTCAGAAGGTGCGGTTCCTGCGAGCGTACAACCCGTCGGCCGACTATCACTTCTTCACGACGAACGCGCTGGAGTTCAACGCGGCACTCAACGGCGGGTACCAGAACGAGGCAGTCAATCAGACCGGCTTCGCATTGGGGTTCAATCCGCTGCCTGGGGCGCTGCCGATCTTCCGGTTGTACAACCTGGAGACGGGACGTCACTACTACACCACGAACCAGGCCGAGCGGGATTACCTCGTGGGTCTCGTTCCGGTGACCGATCCGAACTACAACCGGATCGGGTGGCGATACGAGCTGAACGAGCCGTTCGTTTATCCGGTTCAGGTTTCGGGGACGATCGAGATCTTCCGGTTGTACAACAAGAACTCGGGGGTCCACCTGTATGTGGAAAGCCCGGCCATTCGGGACGCCGTGCTGGCGACTCCGGGTGGAATCTGGGAACAGCACAACAGTCTGGGCTTTGCGTTCTTCGATCCGGCACGGTCGTTCGTTCCGCAGGGGCCGTTCTTCGCGACGGCGGCGGCGAGCAGTGCCTCGGCCACTCCGACGACAGCAAGTGCCGTGGTCGCCACCGCGTCGGTTGTCTCTCCGACGGTGACGGCAACGTTGACGACGAATGATTCGGTCGAAAGTTCTGCGGTGGATCGACTGATCGGGACGGCGGTTGCGGTTCCGGTCGCGAAGCCGGCGACGGCTGGTGGTGCCACCGACGACGATGACGAAACGGTCGGCGAGATTGGGACGGCTGCGGACGAGTCGGCCGAACCGAATGACCTCGATCTGTTCTGGTCGTCGATCGGTTCGACGCTGTCGAGCGGGCTGGATGTGCCGCTGACGGATGTCGACTAGTCACTGCGGTGACTGAGCGAACTGACGGTTGATCGAGACTGATAGAAATCGAACCCGGCCGAGGCGAATTGCCTCGGCCGGTTTTTTTTGCACGCTGGCGCGGGCGAAGAAAACTGTGTGGCGAGTGCTCGACGGAGCGGGGGCGTTGGAACTCTCACGAGTTCCGCTACGAATTCGGCGCCTTGCGGCTTCCGCTACGAGTGGGGAGCGGCGAGGCGGTCGAGGAGGGCGAGGACTTCCTGCTCGAGGTGATTGAGGGCTTCGACAGGACCGGCGCAGTCGAGATCGTGGACGCCCCAGTATTCGACACGATCGACGAGGTCGGGGAAGCGGCGGCGCATGAGCGGCCTGTGCTCGGCTTCTTTCACCGCGACGACGTGGTGGGCGGCGTCGAAATCGGGCCGGGCGACATCCTCGGGAAGGCGCAGGTACTCGGCATGGGGGATCCCCATCGCCTGGAGCCGGGCGAGCGTGTGGATCGACATCGGGCCCAGGTTGTTGGGGTCGAGGGCCAGGCCGCGGGAGAAGGCACGCCAGTCGAGCCCTCGAGCCTTTGCGTGGTGGTTGAACAGGATTTCGGCGAACCGACTGCGGTAGTAGTTGCCGGTGCAGAGAACGAGGAGGTTGGGCATGGTGACCGGAGTGTAGTAACCGGGGAGGGAATGTCGAAACGAGCGGTGACGTTCCAGTTTTTATTGACCACCAAGGCACCAAGGAAAGGCAGATCAAGAACTGGCGGGGCGAGCGTCTGCAGTGAGCGGCTGGCGAGTCGAGATGAAACTGGGTGCTGCGGTCGTTGAGGACGTCTCCGCGTTGGCAGTTGAAATCCGGGGCGGTGATGCTTTCGGATTGCCTGGTTGTTTGCGCTGATTCCCGACAGTGATTCCCGACAGTGATGTCTGTCACGGTCGCTGACACCGCCCCCTGAGAGGGTTGGCTCGCCTTGGTGCGTTGGGGTCGGGTCGGCGGGAAGGATGTCCTGAAACGAAAACAGGGCCCGCCTGAAAAAGCGGGCCCTGTCGGTGGAAGTTCTCAGAGTTTGAACGCTTCGCTTCGGGCCGATCGGTTCTTCTCTGGCTAGAGAGAATGAAACGCGTCCGCTTGCTTCGCGGCTGGTCCCCCAGCGGCTGTCACAATCGACCGTGCTAGGCGGCTTCGGCGGGTTGGTGGGACTGGTCTTTGTGGTTGTGCCAGAGGGGAACGTTGTCCTGGACTTTCCAGGCGAGACCGACGAACCGCAGGGCCTTGATGACGTTCCAGGTGACGTCGAATTCCCACCATTTGTGCCCGTGGGCGGCAAGCCGCTGATGGGCGTGGTGGTTGTTGTGCCAGCCTTCTCCGTAGCTGAGGAAGGCGACCCACCAGTTGTTCTTCGATTTGTCGGTCGTCTGGTAGTTCGTGTAGCCCCACATGTGCGTGGCGGAGTTCACGAACCACGTGCTGTGGTAAGCCCCAACCATGCGGGCACACAGGCCCCAGAGAACCATCGACAGCCCCAGGCCACCGAGGGCGTATTCGCCCACGGCATAGAGGATGACGCCGAGGATGATGGGGTAGAAGGCAAACGTTTTGTGGAAGAATCGCTGGACGGGGTCGCGGTAAAGGTCGGGGGCCCAGCGTTGGAAGAGGGCGTTGCGCTGCTCTTCGGTTTCGGCGGGGTAGAACCAGAGCATATGAGCCCACCAGAAGCCATGGAGAGGGCTGTGGGGGTCTTCGTCCTGGTCGGAGTGGACGTGGTGTTTGCGATGGGTGGCCACCCATTCCAGCGGGCTGCCTTCGGCGGAGAGCATGCCGCAGATCGAGAAGAAGTAGCGGACGACGCTGGGGCACTGGAACGAGCCGTGGGTCAGCAGGCGGTGATAGCCGAGCGTGATCCCGAGGCAGGCGGTGACGAAGTGCAGGACAAGGAAGGTGGCGATGGCCTGCCAACTGATGAACCAGAGGGCGGCAACCGCACCGATGTGCATGCCCGCCATCCAGAGGGTGACCGGCCAGCAGACGCCGCGCGGGAACCGCTGGAAGAACGGTGTCTTTCCGGCGGGGAGCTGGTTGGGGTCGGTCGGATCGAATGGCTTTTTCGCCACGACCTGTTCCTTGGCCTCAGGAGACAGGACGGGATCCTGAATGAGGCCGGCGTCGTCGACATAAGCCGTGACGTCCGGGTGCAGACGCAGCTCGGGGGCGAGCGGCAGAGTTGGTGTCGTGTTTGACGCGTCCGCGTCCGAAACGGGCACGGAGCCCAGCGTGTTTTCAAGCATCGGAGTCTCCCGGCAGGGGGCCTTCCGCGGACAAGACGCTGTTGAAAGCAGTTGCCAACGGGGGATGGCAGTGATCGTCGAACGCGAAGATCACGAGTAGACGAGGGAAAAATACACAAGAGGCCGTTTGTGAAGGTCACCGTTGTGTAAAAGTTGGGTCAATTCCGGAAAGCGAGGGAAGACAGGTCCGGGATGCGACGAAACGCCGCAAGGTTCTCCGAGGAAACCAGTTGCGTCAGAGGAAGTGCCAGAGGTGGCGGCGCTAACGATCGCGAGCGGCAGAGGTCCAGCCCAGAGGGTCGCCCCATTCTTTACGGCTGGCGTCAAACCGTGACCTGAGCGTGCCGAGTGTTTCCGCAACTTCCTTACTGGATGAGAGATCCGTCGTCTCGTAGGGGTCAGCCGCCAGGTCGAACAGTTGAGTTCGGTCGATTTGGGGGTAGCGAATGAGCTTCCAGCGGTCGGTGACGAGGGCCCGCTGGAAGTCGCGATAGCCCGCGAAGATTTCGGTGCGGTGGACCTTGTTCGAGTTTGTCAGCAGCGGAGCGAGCGAGCGGCCGGTCGCGGCTGGTGGAGGCGGCACGTCCGCAAGTTCACAGAGCGTGGGGCCCAGGTCGAAGAGATAGGTGAGCTGGGAGAACCGGACACCGGGGGGAATTCCCGGTCCGGAGATTGCAAGCGGGACACGCAGGGAGTGCTCGTAGAGGTTTTGCTTGCCAAGCAGGCCATGCTGTCCGAGGGCGAGGCCGTTATCTCCCGCGAAAACGACGATGGTGTTGTGAGCAAGGTCGAGTTCTGTGAGGCGGGTCAGAAGACGGCCGATCTCGGAATCGAGGTGGGAGATCATGCCGTAGTAGTCGGCGAGTTGTTCGCGGAGAACGGCTTCGGTGCGGGGCCAGGGGGCGAGTTGCTCATCACGGACCGACAACTCGCCATTGTCGAAGGGGTGTCTGGGGAGGAGATTGGGAGGCAGAGTGAGGCGGGCCGGGTCGTAGAGCGATCGGAACTTCTCGGGAGGAACGCGCGGATCGTGCGGAGCCATGTAGGCGACGTAGGCAACGAACGGGCGGTCTTTGGGACGGGATTCGAGAAAGCGGATCGCCTCGGCTGTGAACAGTTCGGAGGAGAAGCCTTCGCGAAGCGTGGCGGCTTTCGGTGGATAGCTTGAATCGGGGGCAAAGTCCCAGAGTGTCATGTGGCGATGGTCGTGCATGCCGCCGAAGTAAATCGCTCCGCCGTGGGAGGCGGCGCGGGTGAACGCGGGCCGGCCGTTGTGCCACTTTCCGGTCAGGAAGGTGGCGTACCCTGCAGCGCGAAACTGCTCGACCCAGGAGGGATGTTCGGGTCCAAAGTCGGAAGGAACCTGCCAGAGACCTTTGCCGGTGAGCAGGCTGGCCCGACTGGGAACACAGACGGCTGGCTGGAGTGCGCCTTGAATGTAGGTGCGGGTGAAGGCGCAGCCGCGGTTGACGAGACGGTCGAGATGCGGGGTGATCAGATCGGGGTTGCCGAGGGCGTGAATCCCATTGGACTGATGATCGTCGCTGAAGAGAAAGAGGATATTGGGGCGGGGAACGGAGGAGGCGGACTCAGGAGCCGCGTAGGACGCGGCGGGGGGTAAGGTTAACGCGATGAGCGAGACCAGCAGGGCCGTGAGGGGATTGAGACGCAAGGTGGTCATGTGGGAACTCCCGGAGGGCGCGGTCGTCTTCAAGGGCTTCTTGCGTTGAACGCCGGGAGAAACGTGCGAATCTCCGGGCGCCGAGGCTTCCGGCTCTCAGCAACTCCCGAAGGTGCGGCGAAAGCGGATTGCAACGAGGGACAGGCCCGAGAATGATGGCAGGTCTGGCCTCTGGTTTGAACCGGGGCGCGGGATGCGGTGTCGTAGAGACGGCGGACGTCGATACGGCGTGGCCGAGGTCGGGTTGAGGTCTGGGGCGAAATTTCTGCGGGGAAGGTTGAACGACAGCATGAGTCTGTTTCGAGCGAACATTGAGCGGATGGCAGGGTATGTGCCGGGCGAGCAGCCTCAGGATTCGGGCTGGATCAAGCTGAACACGAACGAGAACCCGTATCCGCCTTCGCCGGCCGTGGTTGAGGCGGTGACTCGGGCCGCACGGGGACCGCTCAACAAGTATCCGGATCCGCTGGGAACGGCGTTCCGGAAGGCGGCTGCGACGCTGCTCGATGTCGACCCGGACTGGATCATTCCGACGAATGGCAGCGATGAAGTGCTGACGCTCATTCTGCGGGCGTTTGTCGACTCCACCGACACTGTCGCATCGCCTTACCCGAGCTACATCCTGTACGAAACGCTGGGCGAATTGCAGGCGGCGCGGTTCGCGCGGATTGGCCTCAATGCGGATTGGTCGTGGAATGCCGAGCAGGTTGCGACGGCGCAAGACACGGCCAAGCTGGTGCTGGTGCCAAACCCGAACTCGCCTTCGGGCAACCTCTGGTCACGGGCGGAGCTGTTGTCGCTGGTGCCCCGACAGGGGGTGCTGGTGCTGGACGAGGCGTATGGCGACTTTGCCGATGTGCCGCACCGGGGAGAGTTTCTACGCGAGGCCCCGGCGGGACGCGTGATCGTGACGCGGTCGTTCAGCAAGTCGTACTCGCTGGCGGGGGTGCGGCTGGGGTACGGGGTGGCGCATCCGGATCTGATCGCCGGCCTGCGGAAGGTGAAGGACAGCTACAACTGCGACACGCTGTCGCTGGCCGCGGGAATCGCGGCACTCGAGGACCAGCGGTGGATGCTGGACAACACGGCCAAGGTGCGGACGACGCGCACACGGATGACGTCGGCCCTGAAAGCGCTGGGGTTTGATGTCGTGCCGAGCCAGGCGAACTTTGTCTGGGCGACACACCCGACGCGATCGCACCGCGCGATCTATGAAGGCCTTAAAGCCCGCAAGATTCTCGTTCGATTCATGACTTACCGAGATGTGCCGACGGCCGTGGATGGCGTGCTGACGGGGCTACGGATTAGTGTGGGAACGGATGCGGAGGTGGATCGGATGCTGGTGGGGATGGGAGAGGTTGTGGGGAATGACGAATGACGAATAACTAATGACGAATGGGGCAGAAGTTCGTCATTAGGCATTTGGGCATTAGACATTTTCCCATTGGGGCATCAGGCCTTTTTTTCAGAGGTTGCGGTATGAGTCGGGTGGCGACAGTCAAGCGGACGACGGGCGAGACGAATATCGAACTGGCCCTCAACCTGGATGGGACGGGCGAGCCGAACATCGCCACGGGTGTGGGGTTCTTTGACCACATGCTCACACTGCTGTCGCGGCATTCGCTGATCGACCTGTCGGTCAAGGCGCTGGGCGACCTGCATGTCGACTTTCACCACACCGTGGAAGACACCGGCATCTGCCTGGGCAAGGCGCTGGTTCAGGCGCTGGGCGACAAACGGGGCATCAGCCGGTACGGCAGCATTTCATTGCCGATGGAAGAAACGCTCGTGACGTGCGCGGTCGATCTTTCGGGACGGGCGTGGTACGTCTCGAAAGTGGCGTATCCGGCACCAAAGATTGGCGGATTCGACGTCGAGCTGGTCGAAGTGTTCTGGCAGTCGGTCGCGGCGACTGGGCTGATGAACCTGCACCAGGTTCTGCACCACGGCTCGAACGCGCATCACATCGCCGAGGGCATTTTCAAGGGGACGGCGCGGGCTCTGCGGCAGGCGGTTGCGATTGATCCACGGCAAGCCGGTGTGCCGTCGTCGAAGGGGACGCTGAGCGAGTGAATGCGTGATCGCGTTGGAGCGGGCGGCTCCGGTCGCTGACGCTTCCGGCTCCCTGGGGGTTGCGACCTGGGGGCGGCTTGGTGGGGGGCGCGTTCACTGATGGTTGGAGGTCTTGGGAACGCTCACGCGTTCCGCTACTTAACTCTTGCGCGTTTGGCATTACGCTTGCGCGTTCGGCGACGGACGTGCCGGGATTACTCTTCGGTGTTGCCCTGGCCGACGGCGGCGCGGTAGTCGGCCCAGGCGCGGAAGAATTCGCTGGTTTCCTCGACGAGGAGCAGGCGGGCGTCGGCGGTGGCGAGTTCGCGGAGGTTGACGACGAGGATGTTCGTCGTCCCCTGGCCAAGTTCGAAGCGGGCTCGCTCGGCCTGCTCCATTCGCTCGGCGAGGACGACGCTTTCCCGCGTGCGGTCGACCTGCTGGTAGCTGGCGGAGAGGTTCACGACCGCTTCCTGGACTTCGGTCGTGACGATGTTTCGGGCGTACTCCAGTTGCTGGGCGAGCCGGGCGAGTTGCGCGGTGGTCTTCTGGATATCGCCCCGGGCCTGACGGCGCTGGAGGGGAACATCGAACATCACCCCGGCTTCGACAACGGCCTGGCTCTTGTCGAACTTGTCGGTCGGGCCACCCACGTTCTGACTCGCCTGGGCGACGGCATCGAGTGTTGGCAGCCGACTGTTGCGGGCGACTTCGAGATCGATGCCGGCCCGTTGGCGCTGGAGCTGAATCTGTACGATTTCAGGACGGTTGTTGGCGGCGACCTCGAGTCCTTCCGCGAGGAGCAACCGGGCATCGGGTTCGTCGAACTCGGGAAAACCGACAGGGGCACGATCGATCCGCGTCAGGAGGGGCGTACCGGTTTCATTTCGGTAGTAGAGCGAGAGCTTGATGGCCGTCGCCTGCGATTTGCGACGGAAGTCGATCAGCTTGGCCTGACGGCTGGTGAGGACGCGGCGGTTGTCGATCCGCTCGATCGGCACGATCGCCCCGATCTCGACCTGTTGGGCGATGAACCCATCCCGCTCGACGGCGATATCGAGCAGGTCTTGTCCGACTCGCACGGTCTGCGAGGCAGCGACCCAATCCCAGTAGGCACGGGAGGCATTGCGGACATACTCGATGCGGGCCCGCTGAATGGCAGGTTCGGCTGTCTGGCGGCCGATGCGGGCCTTGTAGAGATCGGCCCGCTTCTTGTCGATGGGTGCTCCACGAAGCAGCGGGAGTAACACGCCGCCCTGGAAGGCGCCGCCGTCGTAGGTCTGACGGTCGCCAAACCATTCCGGGAAGTGACCTCGGCCAAATTTGTAACCGCCGAAGACCTTGGCTCCGTTCGCGGTGGTCTGCTGTTCGAGCTTCAGGTCGGCCCGGTAGTTGTCGTAGAACCCGGCCGGAGTCTGCAGCGCCGAGCCCGAGATCGACAGGTCGAACGCGCCGAGCGCGGCGACGAGTTCCCCATCGGCAATCCCGCGTTCCTGGAGCGCACCGATGAGGAGCGGAAAGGTGGTTTCCACCGACGTGAGGACTTCGTCGAGTGAGAGCGGCTCGCCGGTTGAGGGGGCTTCGGGGCCGATCTCGGGGAGGGGCGGGAGATCCAGCTGGGCCGCGTCGAAGTCGTAGTCGGCGAGGTTCTTGATCTGGGGCATGTCTTCGCCGGTCTGATCGAGCCCTTGCGGATGCGGCTCGGCAGGCGTGGGGCGTTTGTTGAGGGGGGGCGTGCGGGCCGGGGTAGCATTCGCGGCTGGTTTGTCGACCGGCGCGGTGTCGGTTGCGGGCTGTTCGTCCGCGGCGAGCGTTATGATTGAACGACTGCGCCGGGTGATTGAGGTCGCCGGGGCGACCCGCTGGGAGGGCAGGGTCCTTACCGGTGCCCCGAGAATCGAGCGATCGAGTTCATCGAGGGCGGAGTGCGCGGACGGTGAGGACGTTTTAATGGGGCCGGGCGGCGCGGCGAGGGCGCGACTGTCCAGTGAGTGGGCGAGCACGAGGCAGAGGGCCGTCAGCGCGAGGCTTCCTGCCAGCGCGGTAGGCACCCGGAGAAAACGCGTCATCCATGACGTGGGAGCTGTCATTTCGGCACCTTCGGCTTCTTGATGTCTTCAGGTTCCACGGTGTCGACGACGGGCGGGAAGCCGTTGAGCTGTCGCCAAAGTTCCCAGCCAATGGGCACCTGGTTGAGCAGGACCCAGCCGTTGGCCCGGACTCCCTGACGGAGGAATCGGCCCGAAGGCCAGTCGCTATCGCGTTCCATCGTCTTGTGAGGCACGATGACGATGCGGAACTTGCCCTTGCCATCATCAGTGGGGTCGACGAGAGCGACCTTGCCGCCGAAGGTTCCCACGGCGACAGAGGGCCAGCCGGCGAACTGGACGGCGGGCCAGCCTTCGAACTGGAGGCGGCAGCTCTGCCCCGCACCATCGACGGCGGCGGAGAACTCGTTCTGGTTGTGGGAGATACTCTGGATGAGCGAGGCATCGTTGCCATCGACATAGAGTTCCACAGCGCGCTGGTCTGTGTCGGGGACGATGGTGACGAGACGGTCGCCCTGTTTGAGCATTTCGGCATTGTTGTTGACCCAGACCTTGTGGATCACTCCGGCCCTGGGGGCGACGATGATCTGGTCCTGCCGATTGATCGTCGACTCGATGTACGCGAGCTGTTTCTGGCCCTCTTGAACCTTCTGCTCGGCTTCCTGCACTTTGGCACTGGTGTCCTTGATTTTGGCAGCGTACTCGGAATCGATTTTGGCGAGATCGGAGCGTTTGGAATCGACCTCGGCGGTCTTGATGTCGACATCGTTCTTGGCCTTCTCGAACTTCTGGGTGGAGGTCGAGAAGCTGCGTTCCGCGATTTCGAGGTCGTTGCGCGAGGCGAGACCCATGTTGAACGCTTTACGGACGCGTTCGACGTTTTGGCGGGCCTGAATGAGTTCGGCCTCGCGCTCGCCCACTTCGATCTGCTTGCCTTCGATTTCAGATTCGCCAGCCCGAATATCGTTTCTGGCCTTGGCGATGGCACTGTCGCGGGCGCTGATGTGGTCCTTCACGGCCGCCCCATAGACATCGACCTGGGCTTTGGAGAGCGCCACTTTTTCGATTTCCGACGAGCGAGCCCGGTTGAGGTTATCGATCAGGTTCGGGTCGTTGTCTTCGATTTCGATGAGCGGCTGGTCTTTCTCGACATGCTGCCCTTCGATGACCCAAACATGTTTGACCCGTCCGCCCACGGCAGCCTGCAACGTCTGGGGACGCTCCGTCGGATTCCAGGCGATGACGCGGCCATACCCCTTAACGGACTGTTGCCAGGGGATAAACATCAGCCCGCAAATGAGCAGAATCATCAGGGGGCGGAGCCACCGCGCGGCTACGCGGGTCCCCGTGGAGGGCGGAACGAGTTCGAAGACCCGCAAGACGCGCTCGTCAGCGGAGCGCGGCTCGTGAATCAGAACGCCCACTCGCGGAGTTTGGGGAGGGACGGCGATCGACATGGTGGGCTTCGCCAGGACAGAAGGACTACGGACAGGACGAACAGAGGACCGGACGAGGAGTGGACCGTTACGGATTGGCGGCGAGGACGGGACGGCGGAGTTCGCTGACTTTGAGGCGTGAGGGGCAGTCTTTCTCTTCGGTGACACCGTCGCGGAGGACGACGACACGGGTGCAGCGGTCGACCAGGTCTTCGGCGTGAGAGACGACAAGCAGCGTCCAGGGGGCGCTGGGGTCGAAGAGGACTTTCAGGACTTCGTCGCGGGCTTCGACATCGATCGCGTCGATCGTTTCATCGATGACGAGCAGCCGGGGGCGGCCGGCGATGGCGCGGGCGATCATGAGGCGCCGCAACTGGCCTTGGGACAGTGGCGTTCCGACCGTGGAAAGCTGGGTGGAGAGGCCTTCCGGAAAGGCGAGCATTTCATCGAGCAGACCAACGGCTTGCAGTGCTTCGCGAACGCGTTCGGGCGTGACGACTGTCCGGCCCAGGGAGACGTTGTCGGCGATGGAGGCTTCAATGGCGTCGCTGCCTTTGACCACCGAGACGCCAGCCCGCAGATCGGCGAGGCGAATGTCGCGCAGGTCGGCACCGTCGATCAGAATGTAGCCGTGTTCTGGAGATCGCAGGCCGAACAACAGGTCGACGATCGTCGATTTCCCGGAGCCACTGGGTCCAACGAGGGCGACGCGCTCGCCGGGCTGGAGTTCAAGCGAGACGTCGCGAAGGATGGGCCGGGCGGGATCGTATGCAAACGCAACTTCGTGGAGCCGCACGCGGGCCGGTTCGTTGGTCTGGGGCAGGGGGATGCCCTCGGCCCGTTCGACGGGGAGGTCGGTCAGATGGCCGAGCTTGTCGATGGCGGACATCAGGTCGTAGTAGGACTCGAGCTGTTTGCCGAGTTTTGTGAACGACCCGACGATGACGGTCACGATGAGTTCCGCGGCGACGAGTTGGCCGAGGGTGAGTTCTCCGGAGATGACCAACCAGCCGCCAAGGCCCAGGAGGATGGTACTGGCGACCGCCTGGAGGGCGAGGGCGGCGATGTTCTGGCGGAGCACCACGCGGAAGTGACGTTTGCGGGCGGTGAAAAAGTCGACGGTGAGCTGCTCGACCCGATCGAGCGCGTAGCCGTAACCGCCGGCGATCTTGAACGCACCGGGATGGCGAACCAACTCCTGAAGCCAGTCGGCCACGGCATACTTGGCGTACGATTCGGCGATGCTGGTGCGGACGCCGCCCCGGCCGAGACCGAAGACGACGATGGCAATCGCGCCGAGGAGGAGAACGTCGTAACCGAGCAGCGCGGGATGATAGAAGCCGAGAATGACTAGACCAATGGTCGTTTGCAGGAGCACGGCGACGCCGTCGAGGAGCAGAACCGCGCTGGTTTTCTGGACGGTCATCACGTCGAAAAAGCGGTTAACGAGTTCTGGTCCATGCTGTCCGTCGAGAGCATCGATCCGGACGCGGGGCAAGCGGTAGGACAAGTCGGCGACGATGCGGGCGAAAATGCGGCGCTGGATCACTTCGGCTGAAATGGCCTGCAAGACCCGGAGCGCGGCGGCCAGACCGAGGCAGGCAAGGAGCAAGAGCGTAAGAACCACCAGCGGTTGCAGCAGCGCCCCGAGTGCGACGGTATTAACCAGCGACTCGACGGCAATGGGGGTGGCGAGACTGAGAATTCCGACCCAAAGCGCAAACGTGACGACGACGCCAATGTCGCGACGTTCGACCTTCAGGAGGGAGATCAGCCGGACCCAGGGCTTGGGATGAGCATGCGTCGGATGCGATGAATGGGAATGGTGCGCGGCGGTGTGCGAACCGGTGGCGTGCCCAGACTGCGACGCGCGCAATCCAGGAGTCAGCGGGTCAGTCCCCGTGCTGCCACGACTCGAATCTCCCATATTTCCTATCTCCGCTAAGCCACCAGTTCTGCCCGTTGCGATGCTTCCGGGATGTCGTCGATTGCCAAGTTCGGCGGGTTCTGGCACGAGAACCAGGACGGTCGTCGGGGCGAATCGCGAATCTTGCCACGGACAGTGAGTCCGGACCTTGTGAGCATCTACGGCATTTGGGTCGAACCGGACCAAGCAAAACGATCCGAGTATTGCATTTTAGCAAGGTTGCTCGTGTCGGCCAGAAATTGACGTGGTCAAATCGGAGTTGCTGCTGGTGTGACAATCGGCAGAACCGTCCCTTGCGCTTCAGGCAGAAATTCCCGCACATGGGTTACTGGAGTGTTTGGGATGTCTGGAATGGCCCGGAAAGAATTCCCGCTCCCGTTGAATTGGCGGGCGAATGCTAGGGTTGCGGGGGCTGGCTCCCGTTGTCGACCGGCGTGGCCGTGGACTGCGGCGATGGGCTACGGCGTTGCGCTGGGGCCGAGCCTGTTTCTCCGGTGATCCGAACTCGAACTCAGGAAGGAGCGGCGTCATGCGCGACACCGCCTATCACTACCTGCACTTCTATCAAACGTCGTTGATGTCGGCCTGGCACAACCTGACGCCGCATCAGTATGGATACATCCTGACGTTTGTCGCGGTGGTGGGATACCTGTCGATGCGTGGAGCGGGGCGGCGTTGATCCGGTTGACCGGGCGCTGACGGTTCCGGCTCCCCTGAGATGGCTTGCAAAAGGAGGGAGTCGTTTCCGTTGGAGAGCCGAAGGCCCTCTGCGGTTCCCGATTGTTGTTGGCGAACGATCCGCGTAGGATGATCGATTCGTCAATTGGAATTGATTTGTCGGCCAAATGACCGGGGGGAACGGAACGCGTGGCAGAGGCCGCGGAGTTTTGGTTCTGAAGCCCTCTCGGGGCGGGGATGCGATGTCGAACAAGAAGTTCAGCACAGTGCTGCTGTTTGGTGCTCCCGGTGCGGGGAAAGGGACCCAGGGTCGGATTCTGGGACAGGTACCGGGGTTCTTCCATTTGTCGTGCGGCGATGTGTTTCGCTCACTGGACATCAATTCGCCCGAAGGCCGGGAGATTTATCAGTACAGCTCGAAAGGGCAACTGGTTCCAGACGACACGACGATCCGGGTCTGGAAGATGCACCTGGACGCGCTGAAGATTTTGTCGCGGTACAAGCCGCATGAAGACCTGCTGATTCTGGACGGGCTGCCGCGGAATCGGAAGCAGGCGGAATTGATTGAAGACCATCTGGAAGTGCTCTGCCTGGTGCATCTGGTCTGCCCGCAGCAAGAGGCGATGATCCACCGCATCCGTCGTCGGGCGATCCGCGAAAACCGGGTCGACGACGCGAGCGAGGACGTGATCCGCCGCCGGTTCAAAATCTACGAAGAAGAGACCCGACCGGTGCTGGAGTATTACCCGAAACAGATCATTCACGAGGTGGATGCGTTCGGGTCGCCGGCTGAAGTGCTGCTCAAGACGCTGTCGCACCTGGTGCCGGCGCAGAATGCCCACTTCCGGCGGGAGCGGGTGGAGGCCGACTCGCTGGTTTAGGTGGGCGTGGGGCGCGGGTTAGCCGTCGGGGCTGCGATGCGGGCTGGTTAGGGCCGCTGCGCGGGATGGTGGGGGCCGCTGCGCGGGGGAAGCGTCACCGCTTCCGCTACTCTGCTTGGGCGAGGTTGGGCTGAACTGGCGGAGGTTTCGCCGGGGGTCTAGGATTCATCATGGATGGTGGATTTGTTGTTTCCGTCGCGATCTGGTGGGCAAGGAGAGTCGAAATGCCGCAGTGGGCCTGGGGAACGCTGGTGGTGGGACTGCTTTCGGGATGGCTCCTGATCGAGTCGGGACCGATGGGACGGTCGGCGGCCTTTGCTGCGGAGCCAGCGACGGTGCTGGAACTGGCCCAGGCGACGACGAAGAAGAAACCGGCCTCGAAGCCGACGAAACCGGCGATGACGAAGTCGACTGGGAAAGCCAAAAAGTCTGCCGAAGCGGCTCCGTTTGATCCCGAGAGCCCCTGGCCACAGTACATGGGTCCGGACCGGAACAACGTCTCGCGGGAAACGGGGCTGGCGAAGAGTTGGCCCGACGGCGGCCCGAAAGTGGTGTGGACCGCCGCCGATCTGGGCGTCGGCTATTCATCGGTCTCCATTGCCAAGGGCCAGGTCTACACACTCGGGTCAATCGGCGATGACGAGATGTTGATCGCGCTGTCGCTGGAATCGGGCAATCTGGTCTGGAAGACGCGCGTTGGAAAAACCCGTCCCGACGGAATGGGTGATGGTCCGCGCGGAACGCCGAGCGTCGATGGCGACTTCGTCTATGCGGTCGGTGCGAATGGCGACCTGGTCTGCTGTGAAGTGAAGGCCGGCGAAGTGGCCTGGTCACTGAACATTTTGCAGGAGTTTTCGGGATCGAACATTGGCTGGGGGATCTCGGAATCGGTGCTGATCGACGGAGACAAGGTGATCTGCACGCCGGGTGGTTCGAAGGGGACGGTGGTCGCGCTCGACAAGTCGACGGGCAAGACGGTCTGGACGTGTCAGGTGCCGGGCGGTAGTTCGGCGGGGTATGCGTCGGCAGTTCCGATCGAAGTGGGCGGGGTGCGGCAGTACGTTCAGTTCGTCCAGAAGGGGACGATGGGCATCCGGGCGAAGGATGGCAAACCGTTGTGGGCGAACGATCGCTCGCATAACGGGACGGCGAACTGCTCGTCGGCCCTGTTCGCGGACAACATGGTGTTCACCTCGTCGGGATATGGGACAGGTGGGGCGATGCTGAAACTGGCCGCGAAGGGCGGCGAGACGACGGCCACGCTGGGCTACTTCACCAAAGAGATGGAGAGCCACCATGGAGGGATGGTGCTGGCGGACGGCTATCTTTATGGTGCGAGCGATCCCGGTATTTTGCGCTGCCTGGAACTGAAGTCCGGCAAAAAGATGTGGCAGGACCGGTCGGTCGGAAAGGGCGCGATCACGGCGGCCGATGGGATGCTGATTCTCCGCAGCGAGGGCGGCCCGGTGGCGCTGGTCAAGCTGTCGCCGGACGGATACGAGGAGTTGGGCCGGTTTGAACCGCAGGAAAAGAGCGGCCGGCAGACGTGGCCCTGGCCGGTGGTGGCGGCGGGGAAGCTGTTCTTGCGCGATCAGGAGAAGCTGACGGCGTATGATCTGGTGGCACCGTAGGGGCTGGAATTCACTCTGTCGCCCGACGCGTCTGCAAGGGGCAGCGGACTTTTGTGATCGCATCGTTTCCACCGACCCCTGAAAGGGTCGGCTCGCCTGGGCTAGGACTGTCGTTTTCGCTTGAACAGATCTCGAACGTCTGACGCGGTTTGTTGTCGGGCGGCTCCTGACCTACCATCGTTCCTGCGACCCTGTGCTTTGGTCGGTGGGTGGTGATGGCGTGCGAGGGGGCTGCGATGGGCCGGTGTGACACGTGGTTTGTGACGGTGCTTTGCTCGGCCCTGGCGGTCGGGGCCGTGGTTTCGGACCGAGTCGCTCTGGGTCAGGCCAAGGTCATACCGGCGGCGGAGTTGCCGCTGGAGGCGATTACGACGAGTCGCGCGGCGCTGGAAATGGCGATTGCGCCGCTGCTGAAGGCGGATGTTTCGGACCAGCATCTGGCCGATATCGCGGTCTGCGCGAAGGCCGCGGACTGGATCGTCCGGCATCACGAGTTTCATGATGCGAAGCTCGGGCCGCAGACGCTCGCGGTTCTTGAGCTAGGGCTGGCGCGATCCAAGGAGTTGGCGGCGGGGCCGGTGACATGGGACCAGACGCCCGGCAAGCATGCGCTGGGTTATCAGTCGCACATTGA
>JAIXZD010000009.1 GCA_027489895.1 Planctomycetaceae bacterium | reverse complement strand
GCCCGCGCGCAATCGACCGACGTTCCCAGCGAACACTGCCCGTGAACATCAGGCGGCGAAAGTTGGACGAGCGCCGCATCCAGTCGGATCTGGCCGCTCGTGAACAGACCGGGAATATCCGAGAGAAACACCGGGATGAAATCGGCCACGCCCGATGCAATCGGCTGGCGGGCGCCGGACCCTGCGAAAAACGAGATCGACCTGATCCGCCCATGGCAGGTCTCGCGCCAAACCGGCAAGTCGCCATCCAGATGCATGTGATACAGCCGGATGTTGTCGAGATCGGGCCGCCTTGCCAGCGCCTCCAGCAGCCGTTTCGGCGTGGCCGCCGCGCCATGAACGAACACGTTCATTCCGCTGCGGAGCAAACCGACCACGTCGTCCGCACTCTCGCACGCCTTCGGGTTCTCTCGACGTTGGCTGTTCACCGCGCTTCGCTCCTGTCATCCCGGAAAGTCATACCGACCGCGATGATAGCCACCTCCACGGTTTAACGACCGACACCCCACTTCCAATTCGTCATTCCTTCACAAGGTTCACACCCCCGGGACCCCGCGGTGAAGCGTCCCCAGGCTGCGCGGTGGTCCTCGACGCCCACACGACCTGTGTACCTCGTCTTCGGGATGTTTCCGCCGTGTGGTTGTCCTGCCGGTCGCCGCGCTGTCAGAATCGGGTTGGCATCGCTCGCCACTCAATCTTCCCCGGAGCTGCCTCACCATGCGCTGCCATCTCTCCACCTCACGAGCGATCTTGGTCAAAACCCTGGCCTTGATCCTGTGCGGGCTGGCTCTTCCCTCACTTCACGCCGACGACTGGCCCCAGTTTCGCGGGCCGAACTGTTCGGGGGTTTCCTCCACCACGGCTCCGCTGCCCGACACATTCTCCGCCACGGAGCGCGTCGCGTGGTCCGTTCCGCTGGGTGACGGCATTGGCTCGCCCGTCATCGTGGCCGGTCGCGTCTTTGTCTCGGAAATGGTCGATCCTCAAACACTCGCGCTCTCTGCGTTCGAGGCGCGCACGGGCAAACCCATTTGGAAGCGCACCTGGCCTGTGGGAGATGTCGACGAAATCCACCTGACCAACAGCCACGCCGGCACAACCGTCGCCGCCGATGCCGACCAGGTCTACTTCTACTTCAGCACGCTCGGCCTCGTGGCCCTCAATGCCCAGACCGGAACCGATGTCTGGAAGCGGGAACTCCCCGTGCCCTACTTCATCTTCAAATGGGGGCCGGGGATGTCGCCCGTCCTCTACAAAGACCTCGTCCTGTTCTGTCAGGACGACGACCTGCACCCCGCGCTGCACGCGTTCGATCGGGCCACCGGAGCCACCCGCTGGGTCGACGACCGTAACGACATGGCCGTCAACTACTCGCACCCCGTCGTCTGTTCCACCCCCACGGGCGATGAAATTGTCGTCGCCGGAACCGGCCTGTTGATTGGCTACGACCCCGCCACGGGCAGTCGCCTCTGGACCGCCCGCACCCTGCTTCGCAATCTCAAGACCACCCCCGTCGTTCACAACGGGGTGATCTATGTCTCGTTGCAAAGCCGCGGGATCGCCAGCCAATGGCTCACGGCCATTGATCGCGGCAAAACCGGGAACTCCGACAACAAAGTCTCTCGGGCCGAAACACAGGCCTACTTCGGCCAGCGACCCGTTCCCGAGGCGTTCTATCGCAAGACCTTCGATCGTGGGGACCTCAACAAAGACGGGGTCCTCGAAGGGGCCGAAATCGATTTCGCCTTTCTTCCCCCCGGCAACCAGGCTGGGGCCACGTTTGACCGCGAAAACTCCGAAGACGAATTCATTCTCGCCGTTCGAGGCGGTGGCCGGGGCGACGTCACGGCCACGCACCTCCTCTGGAAGCACCCCACCCGCCACACCGATCATGTCGTCTCGCCGCTGGTGTCGCAGGGGCGCATGTTCCTCGTGAAGGCCGGCGGCATTGCGACCTGTTTCGAGACGGCCACCGGCAAACCGGTCTTTGGCCCCGCCCGCATCAACAACGCGGGCGACTACTTCGCCTCCCCCATCGTGGGTGACGGCAAGATCTACATCGCGGGGGAGAACGGAAACGTCGTCGTCCTGCGCGATGCCCCCAGCCTCGAAGTCCTCGCCGTCAATGACCTGGGTGAATCGATCGTCGGCACCCCCGCGATCGCTGACGGAGCCCTCTTCTTCCGCACCCGCCGCGCCCTCTTCCGCATCCAGTAGTCGTTGGACACTTCACCACGGGGAGCCGGAAGCGTCAGCGCCCGGAGGTTCGACGACTCTCGCCCGCCATCAACCTGATCGGCAATCGACGTATCTCACTTCCCGCTCCCCCATCGCCCTGACGCTCCGCTCATGTCTGAACCCACGATTCACTCGCTATTCGATCTCACCGGACGCGTCGCGCTGGTCACGGGCGGCTCGGGCTACCTGGGGCAATCGCTCTGCCGCGCGCTCGCGGAAGCCGGTGCGACCGTGGTCGTCGGCAGTCGCAATCGCGACACCGTCCTCGAGTTCGTCCGCTCCCTGCCCACCCCCGCCGGTGTGACACACGAGGCCGTCACGCTCGACCATCTCGACGAAGCGTCACTCAATTCCGGATTTGACACCGCCCTTGCCCGCGCGGGGCAGGTCGACATCCTCGTCAACAACGGACATCAGGGGCAGCCCCTCGATCTGACCACCGTCACCGCCGAGGCCTTCAACGCCGATCTCCGCAACGTCACGGGCTACTTCCTGCTCGCCCGCCGACTGCGCGACCATGTCGTCGCCCGGCAGGTGCCCGGCTCCGTCGTCATGATCGGCTCCATGTATGGCGTTGTCGGCTCCTACCCGGACGCCTACGCCGGTATCTGCGTCGCCAGCCCCGTGCAGTACCACGCCCTCAAAGGCGGTGTCGTCCAGATGACGCGCCACCTCGCCGTCTATTGGGCCAAGGACAACGTCCGGGTCAATTGCCTCAGTCCCGGCCCCTTTCCCTCCAGCAAGGCCCCGCCCGCAATGGTGACTCGCCTGGTCGAGAAGTCGCCCAGCCAGCGCATGGGCCAGCCCCACGAACTCAAAGGCCCGCTCCTTCTGCTCGCCAGCGACGCCGGCTCTTACATCACCGGCCAAAACCTGCTCGTCGACGGAGGCTGGACCGCCTGGTAACGCCCGACCCGCCCGCTACACCAGCAGCAGCACCAGGGTCTGGGCGACCACAATCCGCAAAATCATCGCCAAAGGATAAACCGCCGCATACGCCATCGACGCAGCCGGTGAATCCGCAAACGAGTTGGCGAACGCCAGCGCCGGCGGGTCGGTCATCCCGCCCGCGATGACTCCGCAAATCGTCAGATAGTTCTGGCGGAACCGCATCCGCGCGACGATCGCTGTCACGATCAGCGGCAGCATCGTTACGACGATTCCCGCCGCCATCCACTTCAACCCTTCCACGCTCATGGCGGATGCCAGGAACCCGCGTCCGGCCGTCAGCCCCGCGGCCGCCAGAAACAGAATGATTCCCAACTGACGCAGCGCCAGGTTCGCCGCATCCGGCATGTACCAGACGAACCGCCCCACGCTTCCCACCAGACTGAACAAAATCGCCGCCAAGAGCGGCCCCCCCGCAAACCCCAATCGCACCGGTAGCGGCACCCCCGGAATCGAAAGCGGAATCATCCCAGCCAGAACCCCGACGGCAATCCCCACAAACAACGCCGAAAACGGCGTCTCCTTCAGTGCCTTGCGCGAGTCTCCCAACAGCCGCGTCACCAGGTCCAGCGACGCGCGGTCCCCCACGACCTGGGCCGTATCCCCAAAGTGAAACCGGCTCGACCCCTTCGCTGTCATCTCCACTTCCGCACGCGAGATACGCGTCACTGTCACGCCGAACAACTGGTCCAGCGACAGCTCCCGCAGCGGCCGGTTGAGAACCTCCGGATTGGTGATAAACACCCGCCGAAACTCGGCATCCCCGGCGCTGCGCATCAGGTCCAGCTCGCTCGCCCGGCCAATGAGCGGCATGAACCGGTCCAGACCGCGCCCCGTCCCCACCACCTGAATCACATCGCCCGGCTGCAGCAGCGTCTCGTCATTCGCCGGATGGACATCCGTCTCGCCCGACCGGCGGATCCGCGAAATCCTGACGCCCGTCTCATCAATCCCGGGCAACCGGCCGAACGCGACCCCCGCCAGATGCGGGTTATCGACGACAATTCCCCGCCGCTCGATCGGCTCGCGAAACGCGTTCTCTTCATCCGCGATCAGCTTCGCCTCGGCCTCGACATCGATCTTGAACAGCCGCCGAATCACAAGCATCGCCAGAATCGTGCCGACGATCCCGCCCGGATAGCTCACCGCATACGCCGCCGCCAGCGTGCCCACCGGAGCGCCCGTTCGCTGCGACACCATCGTGGCTGCCTGCTCGGCCGCTCCCAGTGAGGGCGTGTTCGTCGTCGCCCCGCTGAACAGCCCCGCCCCTGCAAACGGAGCCAGTCCCAATCCCCAGTGCGCCAGCGCAACTAGCACCGCGCTCTCGATCACCAGCGCCAGCACTAGCCCATTCAACAGCAGCCCCTGCCGTTTCCAGAGCTGCACAATCCCCGGTCCCAGTTGAATCCCGATCGTAAACACGAACAGGATCAGCCCGAACTCCTTGGCGAACGACAGAATCTCCGGTGACACACTCGCCCCGAAATGTCCGAACGCCAGCCCGGCAAACAGGACACCCGCCGGCCCCAGACTGATCCCCAGACACCGCACGCCGCCCAGAAGCAGCCCCGTCACAGCGACCAGGGCGATAATCAGAATCCCAATCGTCGTCGCTTCCACCTGCCACCATCCCCGCTGGAAAAACGACCCAAGCGCTGGCTGCAGCGTAGCGAATTCCTGTTCTGGCGAAACCCGCGTGGAGAGAGCCCAGCGATCAAACGGGATCGATGATGACGCCGCCGCGATTTGCTGCCGCCACCCACATCTCGTCGTAGCGGAAAGCGTGAGCTTTCCACCCCGCGCGACCAGCTCAAAACTGCGTCGCGATTCTACGCCGCTACTTCTTCCCCGGCAGCCGCCACTGGTTCGTCAGAATCTCGCTCCGAACCACCGTCTCGCGGAACGCCTCGCCTTGCGCCTCAAACCGCACCACCGCCAGGTCCCCGCGCATCGGGATCAGCCACGCATTCGACTTGCGGAACTCCGCCTCGTGAAACGTATGCCCCGAATTGATCACGACATACCGCCTGGGGTTCTGCGGGTTCGGGTGAATCATCTGCACCGCGTGCGTCGCCGGGTCGTACGTCTCGTCCCCCACCGTCAACTTTTCTGCCGTCCATTTCACCGGCAGCCGGGCCAGCACCGTTCCCAGCACGCTGTTCGACTTCGGGTCGCCAAACAGAATCAGGTTGTGATCGGCGATGATCTCCGCCGTCACCTCGCTGTCCTTCAGTACCCGCACCGTCCCCCGCATCCACTTGTCGAACTCACCCTCCAACTGCTTCAGGGTCTGCTGCGACCACGCCGCCTGTCCCGCATGCCACGGCTCGCCCGTCCCCACGACGCACACAAACGGCTGCATGAACGCATCGTCGATCGGCCCCTGCAGATTGTGCCGCTTTCTCAGGTCCACATTCTTCGTGAACCCCAGCGACCGGTCATACGACAGCACCCGCCACGTCTCGCCGCTCGTCTCGTAGTAGACCCCGGGCAGCAGTCCCTCGGCCGCCTCGAACAATGGCAGCGTCACCCCATCGATCTCGACATCCGTCGCCAGCTCCCGATCCACCTGCAGCACCGCGCAGTTGCGCGTCTTGATCCGCAACACATTCTTTTCGCCATCGACCACGGCCTCAATCAGGCACGGCTCGTACGGACGGATCATCTCCTCCACATGAATCCACGCGCACTGGTTGTACTTCAGCGTCCAGGTCACAAACTTCAGTTGCGTCGTCGCCGCATAAGTCGGCCGACCCGCCGTCTGCCGCTCGCGATGAAACGCCATGAACTTCGCGAGGCTCTCCGGGTCGAACTTGTGACCCATCCCCGGCCCAACGATCAACTCGATCGGCACGCCCTGCTGCTCCGCCGCGGCCTTCATCGTGGTGCTCGCCGCCAGTTGCGGGTCCAGTTCGCCCCCATACGTGACGACCGGGACATTCCCCGCGTTCAGCGCATAGTCGACCGCGTTGTAAATATGCAGCGTCTTGTCCTGCGTCTCCGGCAGAGGCTGGGCGGTCTTGGTGTACTTGTAGAAATCGACAAACCCTGCACCCGGCCCCACCGAACACCACAGCGACGGATGGTGCAGCCCCAGATGCCACGCCCCGGCCCCGCCCATCGAAAACCCATGCAGAACGATCCGCCGGTCGTCGATCCGGTACCGCCGCCGAACATCCGCCAGCGCCTCGAACACATCCGTCTCACCCGCCCACCGATAGGCGTTGTTGCCCCGCCCATAGACATCAAGCTGAATCCAGTCCTGCTCTTTCGCAACCGGTTTCCCATCCCCACCCGCAATAAACGCCACCTCGGTCAGCGTGTCGTTCCGGCCATGCAGCACCAGATGCAAGGGCCACCGCTTCGGTTCCCCCACATCATGCCCTGCGGGAATCGTCACCAGATACGGCTGGTACGATCCCTCAATGTGCGACTGATAACCCAGCGCATGCTTGCCGGGCGTCTGGTCCCATGTCACCGGCCCCGCCGCCAACTCCTTGGCCCGCGCCAGTCCCAGCTCCAGCACAGCAAGCGTCTGCGGTCCGAGCTTCGCATCATGAAACTCGTGATGCCGGACGATCCAGTCCGCGGCCTTCGCGCAGACCGCGATATCCGCCAGATGCTGGTCCGAAACATCCGCCTTCAGCAGCGGCGCAATCGCCATTTCCAGCGCCGCGCGACCCGTCGCAATCGCCTCCAGCGGCAACTCCGCCGCCGGTATGACCTTGGCCTGACCCAGAGCGACTC
>JAIXZD010000011.1 GCA_027489895.1 Planctomycetaceae bacterium | reverse complement strand
GGGGAGGCTTGATGATTGGTCGTGGGTTGGTCCCGGTTGGCTTGGTTCGGGAGGGTGCGCTCATGAGATGGTTGGCTGGTTGGCTGGTGTGGCTGGTGCCTGGGTTTGTGCTGGCGGAGGCGCCGCGGCCCAATGTGGTGTTCATTCTGGCCGATGATCTGGGCTACTCGGACCTGGGCTGTTATGGCAGCGAGGTCGAGACGCCTGTGCTGGATGGGCTGGCGCGGGAGGGGTTGCGGTTCACGCAGTTCTACAACACGGCCCGCTGCTGGCCGACGCGGGCCGCGCTGCTGACGGGTCTCTATGCACAGCAGGTGCATCGCGACGCGCTGCCGGGTGTGCCAGGTGGATCGCAGGGCGTGAGACAGCCGTGGGCACGGCTGCTGCCGCAGTTGCTCGCGCCGGCGGGATATCGCAGCTATCACAGCGGGAAATGGCATGTCGATGGTCCGGTGCTGGCCGGGGGGTTCTTGAAGTCGCTGCAGACCAAGAACGATGGCAACTTCTTCACGGCGCTGGGGAATGAGCGGGATGACCAGCCGATCGTGCCGGCGGCGGATGAGTCGGGCTATTACGTCACGAAGGCGATCGTCGACCATGCGGTGGAATGTCTTCGCGCGCATGCCGACGAGCATGCGGGCACGCCGTTCTTTCAGTATGTCCCGTTCCTCGCGCCGCACTTTCCGCTCCATGCGCTGCCCGAGGACATTGCCCGGTATCGCGATCGGTATCTCGAGGGCTGGGACGCGCTCCGTGAGGCGCGGTTCCGGAAGCAGCGGGACGCGGGGCTGATCGAGACGACGCTGTCACCGCTGGAGCGTGAGGTGGGACCGCCGTATGCGTTTCCGGCGGCGATTGAGAAGCTGGGCGCGGGGGAGGTGATTCGTCCCCTGCCCTGGAGTGAGCTGACGCCCGAGCAGCAGCGGTTCCAGGTGACGAAGATGGCGATTCATGCGGCGATGATCGATCGGATGGATCGCGAGATCGGGCGGCTCGTCGCGCAGTTGAAAGCGATGGGCGTGTTCGAGAACACGCTGATCTGCTTTGCCAGTGACAACGGGGCGAGTGCCGAGATCATGGTGCGGCATGGTGGACATGATCCGCAGGCCGCACCGGGCAGTGCGGCGACGTATCTCTGTCTGGGTCCGGGGTTTTCCAGTGCGGCCAATACGCCGTTCCGTCGCCATAAAACCTGGGTGCATGAGGGCGGGATCAGCTCTCCCCTGATCGTCCATTGGCCCCAGGGGATTGCGGCGCGGGGGGAGTTGCGGAAGACGCCGGCCCATGTGGTGGACATTGTGCCGACTGTGCTCGAGCTGGCGGGGGTCGCCTGGCCCGAGCAGGTTGAGGGAGTGGCCGTGCCGGCACCGGCGGGGAAGAGTCTGGTTCCGGCGTTTGGGGCCGAGGTGACGATTGAGCGGGAGAGCCTGTGGTGGCTGCACGAGGGGAATCGCGCGGTGCGCGTGGGAGATTGGAAGCTCGTTGCGGCCAAGGGGGAGCCGTGGGCGCTGTACGACCTGTCAACCGATCGGGCCGAGCAGATCGATCTGGCGTCGAAGGAGCCGGACCGCGTGCGGGCGCTGGAGCTGGCGTGGCAGTCGCAGACCGATCGGTTCACGAAGCTGGTGGAACAGACGCTGGCGACGCAGCCCAAGGCGGGTGGCAAGCGGCGTGCGAAGTAGGTTTCTGTCTGGGTTGATTGACGAGACGGGAGAAACGCGGCGCGCGGTGATCGAGGCGAGCCGACCCTGTGAGGGGTCGGTGGGGGTGGCGCTGGTGGGCAGTGCCCACCCTACGGTTTTTCGTGCTTGCGCGGGGTGCTGGCGGGTATAGTCGGTGGGGACGATTTGGAGAGCTGGGAAACATCGCTCGCTGCGGGGTGCTCTGATGCGTGGATGGGGACTGGTCGGGCTGGTTCTGGTGGCCGTGGCGGTGGTCTGTCCCCAGGAGAGCGGGGCGGCGGGGCCTGTGCGGGCCTGTGCGTGGCGACCTGGGGGCCTGCAGTTGGCGGTTGCGCGGGGGACGAGTGTTCTGCTCGTCGACGCGAAAAGTCGGCAGACGCTGGCCACGCTGGAGGGGGCCGAGAACGCTCTCAACGCGCTGGCGTGGTCACCTGCGGGAGATCGCCTGGTCGCGGCCGAGGGAACGCCGGGGGTTGAAGGGGCGCTCCGCGTCTGGACGATCACGCCGGGAGGAACGGCCGAGGGGGAGTCGACCGAGTGGGTGGGGCAGGACGATTCGCTCTATGGAGTCGCCTTCACGCCCGATGGAAAAACGCTCGTCAGTGGCGGGTACGATCGTCTGCTGATGACGTGGGACGCGACCAGTGGGAAGACGCGGCAGTCGCTCGTCCATCACACGGCCCCGGTGTTTGGAGTGAGTATTTCGCCTGATGGCCAGTTTGTTGCGAGCGTGGCGGGCGACAGCACGCTCAAGGTCTGGTCGCTGGCCACGGCTCAACGGCTGGCGACGTTCACCGAGTCGACCCGCACGCTCTCCGCAGTGGCGTTCTCACCCAAAGGGGACGAGATCGTCGCGGCTGGCGAAGACCGCAGTCTGCGGGTGTGGGGTTGGACGGGGACGGGCGGCAAGCTGCGCCGCAGCGCGTTCGCGCATGAGGGGGCGATTCTGGCAGTCGCCTACAGTCCCGACGGAGCGACGATTTACTCGGCGGGGGATGATCAGCAGGTGAAAGCCTGGGATGCCGGGACGCTGCGCGAGCGGCATGTTTACGCCGATCTGGGCGACTGGCCGCAGTGTCTGGCGGTTTCGCCGGATGGTGCTCAGTTGGCGATTGGTCTCCATAGCGGGAAGACGGTGTTGGTCGATGCGCGGTCTCCACAGCGGCTGGGAGAGGTGGTCGCGCGGGGCGTGTTCCCTCGGGTCGCCCCCCTGCCCCAGGCGCTGGTGTTGACGGCGCTCGTGGCGCAAGCCCCGGCTCCGGGGACTGCGCCGCGACCCGCCCTGCCCCGGCTCGATGCGATCACGCCACGATTCGTGGTGCGCGGTCAGAAGGCGACGCTGACGTTCTCGGGAGCCAACCTCTGGAACGCGACGGGCATTGCGCTCTCACCCGAGTTGCCACTCACGTTGCTTGCGGGCGATGAGAAGCAGCCCAACGTCCGGCGTGCGGAGGTGACCCTACCCGCCGATCACGCGCCGGGATCGGCTTTGTCCGCGCGCGTCACGACAGCCGAAGGGACGACGGCCACGAAGTCGATTCATGTCCTGGCGTTCCCCGAAGTGGTCGAACAGCCCAAGCCGGTGGACGCGGGGACGAAGGCGACCGCGGCGCCCACGCGGCAACCGGTGATGCTGCCCGCGACGCTCCGGGGGACGATTCTCTCGAAGGGGGATGTGGACGAGTGGGCGCTGGAGCTTGCGGCCGGACAGGAGCTGTCGCTGCAACTGCTGGGGCCTGCGCTGGGGTCGTCGCTGGCTCCGGTGCTGAGTCTGCAGGACGACCAGGGTCTGGTCGTGGCGACGACGCGGCGGCTGGTCAAAGGGGAGCTGCTGCTGGGGTACAAGGCGGCGCGGGCGGGGCGGTATCTGCTCACGGTGGCCGATCGCAACTTTACGGGGGGTGGGAATCACTTCTATGCGCTGCAGGCGGGGTCATTCCCGCTGGTGATGGATCTATCGGCGCGAGGCGTGCGCGCGAGTGAGGGGCCCGCGCCCGCAGAGGGCGAAGTGGTTGAACTCCGCGCGACGGGCTGGAACCTGGGGGGTGAGGTTGTTGTACCCCGGTCGGCTGCGGTGGGGGTGAGATCCGAGTCGGTGGCGACGCCCAGCGGGCCGAGCTTCAATCGGGTTGACTATGCGGTGTCGGCGTTTGCGGAGCTGCGGGAGTCGGGCGAGAACGATATGCCAGCGGGGGCGCAGGCGGTGCCGGTGCCCGGGGCGGTGTCGGGTCGGATTGAGACGGCTGGCGACATCGACCAGTTTGCGTTCGAGGCGAAGCGGGGCGAGCGGTTGACGCTGGAGATGTTTGCCGGCCGGTGGGGGTCGCGACTCGATTCCCTGCTGGAGATTCTCACGCCCGAGGGTCGGCCACTGGAGCGGGCGACGCTGCGGTGCGTGGGCGAGACGTACACGGTGCTCCGCGATCACGACTCGAAAGTCCAGGGGATTCGGCTGCAGGCGTGGGACGATTTTCGAGTCCACGATTATCTCTTGGCCGGTGGTGAACTCGTCAAGATTCGGATTCTGCCTTTGGGACCCGATGAGGACACCAAGTTTTTTGAACGGGGCGGGCAGCGGCTGGGTTACTTCGGGACAACGCCTCAGGCGCATGCACTGAGCAGCACGGTCTACAAGGTGGAGGTGCATCCCCCCGGCAGCCAGTTCCCGCCCAATGGGATGCCCCTGGTGCCGCTGGTCTGGTCAAACGATGACGCCGACCGCGATGTCGGGGGCGATTCCCGGATTCTGTTCGATGTTCCGGCCGATGGACGGTATCTCGTCCGGCTGCGGGATGTGCGGGGCGAAACGAGCGACTCGCACGACTATCGGTTCGTCATCCGGCCGCGCGCAGAAGGATTCCGGCTGTCGGTTACTCCGGAGAACCCGGTGATTCCGCGCGGCGGCAGTGCGCTGGTCACCGTGACGGCCGAGCGGTTGGATGGGTTTGCCGGGGCGATTGATGTTGTGGCGAGCGGGCTGCCTGCGGGCGTGACGGCCTTGCCCGCGCGGATCGATTCCGAGGCCTATACGACAACGCTGGTGCTCAATGCGGCGGCGGATGCACCGGCTGTCGCGGCCGATTCCAGCCCGACGATCGAGGGGTCTGGAGTGGGGGCTGACGGCGCGGTCGCCGCGTTGACGGCGCGAGTCGCGCCGCCGTTTGGTCGGCTGCCGCTGACCGTCACCGCGCCGCCCGATCTGGCGGTGGTGGTGACGCCGGCGCAGGTCGAGATTCGGCCGGGGCAGGAGGTGCGGTTCACCGCGACGATCGAACGGCGGGGCGACCTGAAGGCCCGCATTCCGGTGGAGGTGCTCAATCTGCCGCTGGGTCTCCGCGTGCTCGACGTGGGCCTGAATGGCGTGCTGATCAACGAGCAGGAGACGTCGCGCGAGTTCGTGGTCGTCTGCGACCCGTGGGCACCCGCGGGTGATCAGACGATTTACGCCGCGGCGCGGATCGAAGCGCGCGGCAACGAACGGCATGCGTCACCGCCGGTGACGATTCGCGTGGTGCGTTAAGGTCGCCAGGCATTGAGACGCGGCCGATGGGCGGTTGATTGCTTCGACTCGTCTAGCAGGGCAAAAACTTCTTGACGACCCGATTTGACGCTGCGAACATTTTCGGGTACCCGAAGTCACAACATCGATCGGGTCACGGTAAGGCATCGAAAAGGATGAGAGAGTGGTGCTGGAACTGCTTCGTCAAGTCGTTGTGACGGCCTGTCTGGCGGTCATGCTCTGGACCAACCTGGCGGGCGGCGGTCGCGTGGATGGGGATCGCGAGCCGGAAATGTACAGCGCATTTCCGACGGCCTTTTCGCCGGCACCATTCACCTTCGCGATCTGGGGTCCAATCTTCCTCGGATGTGTCGCGCTGACTGTTTATCAGGCGTTGCCCACCATGCGGCATGATGCTCGGTTTCAGACATTGGGGTGGTATGTCGCCGGGGCGTATCTGCTGACCGCGCTGACCGCGTTCACGCCCATCGGCACCAGCAATGTGGTGATCACTGGATTGCTGGTGATGCTGTCGTTGGCGTACCGGGAGTCACTTCGTGCCGAACCTCATACGGTGGCTTTCACCTGGTGCGTGCGACTTCCGCTCGCGATCTTTCTGGCGTGGTGTACGGTGGCGACCATTCTCAACGCCTGCCAATTCGCGGTGAGTCAGGGCCGGCCAGTGGGTCCTGCTTCCGCAGCGGTCCTGATCGGCATCGCCTCCGTCATTGGGATCGCCGTCGTGATCGCGTCGAAGGAGGTGGCTTTTGGCATTGTGCTTGTCTGGGCGTTCTGGGGAATTGTCGCCGCCCGGCCGGAAGCGTCTTCAATCGTCCTGGCGGCCATGGTGGGATCGCTCGTGTTGTTGGCCGCGATGACCTACGCGTGGTGGGGTGGGCCAGGCTCTTCGCCGATGTGGGGCGGCCGTACCGAACCAGACGCTGTGGCAGACCGCGGGGCCTGACCAGTATTCCCGGGCAACAGTTCATTTCACGCTGCTGTCGAGGCAGGGGTGCGGCCTGAGGGTTTGTGAGGTGAGTATGCCGGAATACACGCACACATTGGTTCCGAAACCGGCCAATTTTGTTCCCGATGGCGCGCAGGTGGCCGCCTTTCTTTCCTCGCTTGTCTCCAGCGGTGCTTCGCCGGTTGAGCCGGTCATTGCCGTGTCAAAACTGACGGGAGAAGTGCAAACGTTCCCGAATCCATTCACGGGAAAAACTGACTCGTTCGCACTGCGTAAGCAGAAAAAAGTGAAGGATTTCGCGGCAGTCGCAAAAGCCATCCAGGAGATCGAGGACTACGACGTGGTCGTCATGGGTCAAGGTCCGCCCGAGTTACCGGCGTTCTTGTTCGATTTCAAAGGCCCTTACGACTTTACGGTTCGCTGCTGCCTTCGTGCGGAGGTGGTGTCAACATCGGACTGGCACGACGAGGCTCCGACACAACATGAAGTGGAATTCTTCGGGCGACCCTGTGGGCCAAAACAACGGTTGGGCATCTTTCACAACCCGGACACACTGGAAGTCATTGAGGTCCCGAATGCGGGCTGCGCGCGGTTCTGGATCGAGTTCGAGTTTGGAAAAATGCTGTTCCCAAGAATTGAAGATCATCTCGATTTGATTGAGCCCAGGATTGTTGAGGTGGCCGAGACGGCGTTCGGGATCAAGTTTGTTCAGGGATGTCATTGGTGTGCATGAGGGCGAACCTCTGCACGATCGGCGGCTGGAACGCGTGCCGACTCCGTGTGTGTCGATGCAGATCACCAATTCGCTCCGACTGGTGCACAGAGCACGGCGGCGCGGCGGCCTACTTTACGGCGAAGGGGCCGGGCTGGGTGGCGGCGGGGGTGGCTTGTTCGACGGGGACGGGCTGGCCGAAGGGCGTGGGCTGGCCCAGGGGTGCGGCGGGAATGGGGCAGCGGCCGGCCTGGAGCAGGTAGCGCTCGTAGGTGCTGCTGTAGCCGCGCGGTTCGAACTGCACGAGATGGGGCGATGCACAGCCAGTGAAGGCGGCCAGCAGCACGAGCGACCCACCGCCGACCAGCCGGCGCAGCATCGCCTGGCGGCGGTCGCTTCGCGGTGGGAGGTCGGGGGCATCCATCGCTGCGGTTCCGGGAGGAAGTCTTTGGAAGCCGGAAGAAAAGCGGGTGGGTGGCGGGAGGCGGGTGAGCATCGGTGGGCAGTGCCCGCCCTACTCTTTATCGGCGGTTTTTCTGGGGGGGCGGCGGAGAAATCGGCAGGATCGGGAGAGGGGCTGTAGATTGCCCAGAGTCGCGCAGGGGGTGGTTCCGGTAGGCAATGTCGGGGAAGCCTCACGGCCTCCCCTACGGCTCTGGGTGGTCGTCGTCTTCGTCCAGATCGTCGTCGTCTGCGGCGGCGAGTGATTCGAGTTCGGCGAGGGCGGTTTGCAGGTCGGGGGTTTGACGGCCGGGCGTGCGTCCGTCGCGATCGCATTCGGCCAGTCGCAAGAGGTCTTCGAAATCGGGCGATTGCTCGAGGCGTTTGCGCGCTCGGGCACCGAGTGTCGCGTTCAGCAGGTGAAGTCCGTCGGTGTGGTGGAGGATCAGCCAGGCGGTTCGTTCGGTGATCGCATCGCCCAGGGTGTCGACGACGGCCTGCTCGTGGTCGTAGGGGTCGATCGCCTTGCCCGCGTCGTGGAGGAGGGCCGCGGTCAGGAATTCTTCGTCGTAGGCGAGCTGCTCGCGGGCCAGGGTGTAGACCTGGAGCGAGTGGTAGAGGAGGTCGCCTTCGGGGTGATGGGTCCGGCCGGGGCTGATCCGGGCGAGAGGTTCGAGCAATAGCTCGTAGAGCGTGAACCGGTCGAGCTCATCATCGAGATGCGGATGTTCGATGGTGCGGGCGAACCGGTCCATCTGATCGTGGATCTCGGCGTCGCTGGGCAACTGGTCGGCGTCGACCCACCGGCGGGCGACGTTCCGGATCGCCTTTTTGCGGGCGGTGCGGGTGTCTCCCACACGGCCCTGGTAGAGGAGGCGGGCCGCCTCGCAGGCGATCCGCAAACGCAGTGAATCGGTCGACATGGTCGCAACCCCGTGGCCGGGGTGAGAAAGGAGTGTTTCCTGTATTCTACGCGGGAGCCTGTTGCGAGGGGCAGCAGGAACTGGAAAAACGAGCGGTGCGACGTGGGTCGCACGTCGGTCTGTTGGGTTTTGTGTCGGGAGTGGGGTGGTCAATGAACGTCGTCGACTGTTTCAAGATGCACTGGTCGGGCTCGGCCTGGGTGGCTCAGACGTATCTGGCCGATCTGACGGACAGCGAACTCCTGGTGCGGGCCGTGCCCGGGTCGAACCATATTGCCTGGCAGATTGGCCACTGTCTGCTGGCCGAGCATGGGTTGATGGAATCGCTGAAGCCGGGCTCGATGCCGAAGCTGCCGGAGGGGTTCGCCGCGCGGTACACGAACAGCACGGCGAAGCTCGATTCGGCCAGTGCGTTTCACACGAAGGCGACCTATCTCGAGCTGATGGAATCGCTGCGGAACGCGGCGATCAAGGTGCTGGAGACGTTTCCGGTGGCTGAGCTGGAGGACCCGTCGGTTCCGCCGTGGAGCGGGTTCCTGCCGACGAAAGCGGCGATGTTCCGCTGCGTGGGCGAACACTGGCTGATGCACGCGGGCCAGTGGGCGCTGGTGCGGCGGAAACTGGGCCGGGCACCGCTGTTCTAACGGACGGACGCGTCTGTAGCGGAAGTCGTGAGACTTCCCCCGACGTGGCGCGGTGCTACGACGAGGCATTGCGACGGGGGTGTCACGAGTCGGGCGTCGGTTCCCACCGACCCCTGACAGGGTCGGCTCGCCGGGTTGTCTGGTGCGTTGGGAGTGTGATGGGTGGCTCGGGCGTCGCAAGGGGAAGTCTCACGACTTCCGCTACGTTCGTTCGTCGCGTTCGTTCACCCATTCGCACCGGTCACGACAACGGCTACGGGGTGCGGAACTGGTTGTGCCACTGTTCGAGCTGGGCGGGGGTGAGGCCGGGGGGTGGTTGGGGAATGCTGGTGGCGGTCGCGGGCGTTGCGATGGTCGCGGCGGGTTGCGTCCCGGCGGATTGAATGTTGGCTGGTTGGACGTTGCCAGGCAGGGCGGGTTGCGTGGCGCTGGCGGAGATGACCGGTCCGCCGGTTGGTCCGCCGGTCGGGATCGAGCCGGCCGGGCTGGAGAGCGGCCGGGCGGGGTAGGGATTGGTTTGGGCGAAGCCGGTGCGGCCGGCGCGGGCGGTGCTTCGGGCGCTCGCCTGGGCGACGCGTTCCCGTTCGTCGCGGAGGCTGTCGAGCCAGACCTGGGCCTGGGTCAGCTTGGGGTTCCGCGTGAGGGCCTCGACGAACTGTTCCTCGGCTTCTTCGTCGCGGCCCTGCTCGTGCAGGATCAGCCCGAGGTTGTAGTACGCGGCCGGTTCGCCCACCGCCTGGGTGAACTGGGCCAGGGACTGGTCGAAGTTTCCGGCCCGGGCGAGCGTTTGTGCGTACTGGGTACGGATGCTCTGGTTTTCGGGGGCATCGCGGAGCGCCTGCTGGAAGCGGGCGAGCGCTTCGGGGTACTCCTTGCGATCGGCATAGAACTGCCCATAAGCCGCTTGCACGACGGGCGATTTTGGCGCGAGCCGTTCGGCTTCCTTGAGCTTCTTCTCGGCGTCTTCGGTTCGGCCGGCGAGGCTGTCGAGCCGGGCGAGACCGACCATCGCCTCGATGGAATGCGAGTCTTTGCGAAGGACTTTCTCGTACGATTCGCGAGCTTCGGTGGCCTGTCCCTGCTGCTCCATGAACTGGCCATGGGCGAGCATCAACTGCTGGGAGGGTTTGCCGCCATTCTTTTCGGGCGATTCCCAGGGATAGAACCGCTGCACTTTGAGCGATCCGTCGGCGAGGCGTTCCTCGACCGTGGTGACACAGCCAGTCGCGATGAGGGCCACGCCGAGTGAGAGCGCGGCGAACCGCGCGCGGGTGGAAAGCAAAGAACGCCGCATGATCGCCTCCAGTGCGAAAGGGCGCGCGTCCCGCGATCAGCCCGCCAGACAGATCGCATTCCGGGGGGAAGGCGTACTGGCGAGGCTATAGCTGGACGAAGAATCGCTTCGTGGCGTCGGCCATGATCGATTCCGTCAGCGCCATCTCCTGGTTTCGGAATCGGCAGATCGATTGGGCAATCTCTAACAAATCGCGCGGATCGCTCGATCTGGGGAGCTTGCCCCGGTCGTAATAGGTGCGAAACAGGAAATCGACGGCAATTTGATTAAAGGGAATGCCGTTCAGCGCGCATTGAAGTCGGAAAATGTCGGTGTAGAGGTCGCGATCGGGGGTGCCGACTTCGATTTTGTGCTTGATGCGGCGGAGGAACGCTTCGTCGACCAGTTCCCGGGGGTCGAGGTTCGTCGAGAAGATGATCAATTGTTCAAACGGGACGGAGAGCTTCTTCCCGGTCACCAGGGTGAGGTAATCGATGCGCTCTTCGAGGGGGAGAATCCAGCGGTTGAGCAGGTCGCGGGGGCTGACGATCTGGCGGCCGAAGTCGTCGATGAGAAACACGCCGCCATTCGCCTTGATATGGAGCGGCGCCTGATAAAAATTGGCGACTTCGTTGTAGCGAAGGTCGAGCATGTCGAGCGTCAGTTCGCCGCCGGTCATGACGACGGGCCGGCGTACCTTCCGCCAGCGGAGGTCGGGAATGCCGGTGGGGGCGGGTCGATTCGACTGGATCACCAGTTCCGGGACGGCGTCCGACAGGTCGGTCGGCTGATGAATCGTGGGGTCGAAAACGGTGAAGATGCTGTTTTCGCAACTGACGGCGTACGGGACATAGATGTCTCCGCCGTAGGTGTTGAGGAACCGGCCCAGGCCTTTGGCGATGGTCGACTTTCCATTGCCGGGGGGCCCGTAGATGAAGATCGAACGGCCGCTGCAGACGGCGGGGCCCAGCTCCTGGAGCACGCCCGTTCGCATAATCAGGCCTTCGAACGCCTGGACCAGGGTCGGCTCGTCGCAGGTGGTTCCGGCGACGGTCTGGGCCTTGCACTGGGCAACGTACGCTTCGAGGGGGACGGGGGCGGGGCCGACGTAGCGGCATTGCTCGAAGGCGTCACGGGCGCGGGCACGACCGAGATCGGTCAGCGAGAAGCGGTAGGAGGCGCGGCCGATCACGTCGCCCGACATCACCTCGATCAGCTTTTCATCCTTGAGGAACACCAGCGCCTCTTCGATGACGCTGAAGTGCAACCGGGCGTTGCGGGCGATCTCGACGCCGAGCAATGCCCCTTGCAGGTAAAGCTGCTTGAGGACGAGGTCCGCGAGGGGCATCAGCGCGAGGCCACTCGCCGCGAGCGACGTGGGTGCGTGCGGCATGGGGACGACATGTCCGCCGCCCACGCGGGGCATGGTTGTCGTTGGTCGCCTGAGAGGCAGACCAACACCGGCGGCCGGTTTGGCGGCCGGGGGAGCGGCCGGGGAGGCCGGCCTGGGATTCGCGCCCCCGAGGGGAGCCGATGGGCGGACGGGATCCGGGGTGGTCGACTGGGCGACAGCCGGGGACGAACTTGTGGAGGGCGTGGTGTTTTCTCGGGAAGGCGCCGCGCCCGGTGCGGGCAAAGGAACCAGAACCGAGGCGGAAGGTGTCGGCGTTGGTGAGGGCGGGACGGTTCCCGCCGATGCGGGGTTTTGCACCGGGCTTTCGACCTGTGCGGCGGCCGGCTTCGTGGCTCCGGGGAAGACGCGGGCAAACAGGTCGAGGCCCACAGCGCGCGGTGGGGACGCGGGAGCCGGTCCGGCGGAGTCGGAACGCGCCTCGGTTGGGCTGCGATTGTCCAGCATGAACGGTAATCCCCCGTGGTGCAGGGAGTTTGAAAGGGACTGGCCACGTGAGGACGGGGCACCGCCAGTCGCGCCCGGAGGCACCGGCGATCGTCTCTGGAGAACGGGTGATCGAGACGCTCACGCGGAGCAGGCCCGCGCGGGCGTTCCGGCCCGGTGAACTCTGGCGATCGGGTGACGGTGACCAGGGAGGCCGACCGTCAGGAGCCGCTGCTTTGCCCGCCGCCGCCACTGCCCGAGTTGCCGCTGCCACCGCCAGTCAGCGGAATCGGCAGGCGGGGTTCGGGAACGGTTTCGAGGTATTGACGGTTGATCAGGTCGACATCGTTGGCACTACGGCCATAGGTCTGGCAGACGCGGATCATGATCGGAGCGCAGCCTGGGCCACCGATGGCGATCGCCTCGGCCTGGGCGTTGGACAGGCGCGTCTGGGTGATCGCTTCGGAGTTCCCGGCCGCCACCCAGGCCATCCGGCGATCGACCGGCGTGTGGAGCAGAATCCAGCGGAGCTGCATCCGACCGGCTTCGCTCAACTGGTTCGTTTCGGGGTCGAAGTGCTGCTCGTAGAGCGTGGTCGCCGCGGTCCAGCCATTGCCGACCTGAGTCGCAAGAATGGTGCGAACGGTCGAGCGGTCCTGCCAGCGGTAGGGGTCGGGCCAGTAGTGGGCCGTGTGGTACTGGTGAACGAACGGTTCGCAGGGGCCACAGGGCCGGGCCTCGGGCGGCCAGCTCTTGCCGGCATACTGTTTCTGGCGGGAGCCCGGGGTGGTCTGCTCGTCGGACTTGAACCAGCGGAACCAGCCGTCGGCAAAGACCGCGGGGGCCAGGCCCAAGGCCAACGCCGGGGCCAGCAGCATCGTCTTCCGTGACAATCTCATGACGAATTACCCCGACAGCACCAGACCGGCAAAAAACTCGACCGAGAGTCCGCGGGGGTGACCGCGCCCGGACGGAGGGACTCCATTCCCACCTCTTCTCTATCGGATGACCGGGGGTGCGTTGGAAACGAGAGTAGCGACTTGCGGGCCTGTTCTGTGCCGGGGGCGTCGCATTAGGGAGGCGTGGTAAAGTTTGCAGGCGGAGGGGGGAAGACTCGCCTGGGTCCATCCCGCGGGGGTTACCGCGTGAGGACGACCGTGGGGCGTTCCCAGCGGACCGACAGTTCTGAGACGACTCCGTACAACCCCAGGACGGTTGCCACGACCAGTCCCAGAACCGGGGCCAGGCCCGACAGGACAAGGGCCAGCCCGAACAGCGTCGCCCCGCGCCAGGTGCGGCCTTGCAGCCAGGTCAACACGCCGCCAACGACACGCGACCGCGCGAGCGCGCCGGCGAGCAGGGCTGCGGCGATGGCCAGCAGCCCGTGAATTCCGGTTGGACCGAGGTAGGCAAGCCGGGGGGTGTCGGCCGCCACCACGCCGTCGGCCGCCGCGAGGCCGCTCACCAGCAGCGCGAGGTCGGCTTCCGCCGGGTCGGTGGCCGCGAGTCCGTCATTGGGCAGTGCCTTGGGCTTCCCCGTCGCGGCGTCCAGCTCCCCATTCAACATCCGCTGGAGCGACAGGGCCAAGTGTGGTGTGCGATCGGTCGCCTTGGTCGGCGGCGTCCCCGCGCTGCCGGTTTCGCCCGAGGTCCCAGACTCGACCAGTTGCGACAACCGGTCGAGCGCCCCGTGACGGGCGGCACGCAGGGCGGCCCCCTGGAGCGGCCAGTAGACGAGGTCACCCCGCGCGAGAAACAGTTCGTCGCCCGCCGGTCGCTGGGGCAGATCCCACCAGCCGCCAAACCGACTCGTGCCCTGCGACACAGTCCACCGCACGCGGACCAGGCGAACAGAACGACCGGAGGGGCGGGGAGGCAGCAGGATGTTCCCCCCGGCTTCCAGTCGCGCGGGCTGACCATCGACCCGAATCTCGATCCGGTCGGAGGGATGAGGCCACGGTTCTTCATTTGGCCAGAGGTCCCCCTCCAGCAGGGCAAACGTTTCGCCCTGCCAGATCCCCTCCGGACTCACCCCGGCCACATGCCACCGGCCCCGCCAGCGGCCAGGCAGCGCGGTTGATTGCGCTTCGGGCGATGTTTCGACGGGCACAATCGCCGCTCGGTCGCTGCCGGATGGTTCTCCGGGCAGCGGGGCGGCGGTCCGTTCGACGGGTGCCTCTGCGAGCACGACCTGCGCGTCCGCACCGGAATCGGCAAACGTGCCATGGACGACGGCATCGAGAAATGTGCGGGGGAACGGGGCATCGACTGGAACCAGTCCTTCCATCGCGGCGATGCGTGTCCCCGGCGTGTGGTAGAGCGTGACGGTTGTCGGCTGCACCCGCTGGCCTGTCCAGAGACATTGGGGCAGCGGCCGGGCCATGCCCAGCGGGCCAACATCGAACTCCGCCTGCACCGTGAGCAGTTGTCGGCGAACCGGCCGATCGGCCAGCAGAATTCGCAGTTGATCTCCCTGCTGCGACCAGCGCAACACGCGATCGACCAGACCATCGAACACAGTGACCGAACGGACTTTCAGCCCCGGCGACAGTGCCGCTCGATACGCAAGCGTTCCACTCCCCGGTTCGTCGATCTCGACGGTGAACCGCACCCGTCCCGATCCTGTTCCCCACAAGATATCAGCCCGCGAGCTGCCCGAGACGACCAGGTCGACCGGGTGCGTCCCCACGGTCAGACGCGCTGTCGGTGGAACCCGATACGCTTCGACCGCCCGCAGCTCGTTCCCCGGAGCCAGACCCGTCCAGATTTCCGAAGGGAGCGGCACGGCCTGTTCCAGTCCCGGCCCGGAGATCACAGGCTCCAGTCCCGCCACCGCGCGAATCGCCACGCGGGGTGGCTGGGCCGCTTCCGCGGGGCTTCCCAAGGGCAACCAGTCGAGCGACTCCAGCAGCAACCCGTCGGTCGCCCCCACCGAACTCGGCGCCTGGCAAACCAGTTCCACGACCAGCGGAACGGGATCGGTTGGCCCGCCGAGCGGGTCGCCGCCTGCGGGGGCGTCTGGAATCATCCACCAGATTTCCCGGCCGTTCTCCACGCCGCGCAGCTCGGCCAGAATCTTCCCACCGGACCGTGCGTCGAGCAGCCGCCAACCCACCGGCAGCCGCCAGCCCAGCGGACGGGGTGAACCCTCGGCCGGTCGATCGAGGGTGCAACGAACGGTGACATCGGTCATCGCCGCACGGACCGCGACGAATGTCTCGGCCGAGACGCGCCAAGGCTGCGGTCCGGTTGTTGGCTCGGCCGGTCGGTCGGGTCGAACGCGCCAGGCGACCACGTCCGTCGTGTGAATCGAGGCCTCTCCCATCGCGGGTCGGGGCCCGTCCCAGCGCAGCGCGCGGGTGGGCGTGTCCCAGCCGATGGTCCAGGCCGACGTGGCCCGCAGCCGATGGGCCGCGGCCTGGGGCATCGGCAGGACATAGGTGCCTTCGGTTTGCGGGTCGACCCGCACGGCCAGTTCGATCCGGTGGTTGACATACGTGGGGAGATCGGCCGGAGCCTCCAGCTCGGGAGTCTCTCCGGGCGGCAACTCGATGACCAGTTCCCGCCGCTCGGGGAACGGGAGGACGTCGCGCCGCACGCCATTGACGAGGCAGGGTCGGTCGGGGTCCAGTTCATAGGCGCCCCAGGGAATTCTTGCGGACACCGAGGG
>JAIXZD010000091.1 GCA_027489895.1 Planctomycetaceae bacterium | reverse complement strand
GGGTCTGTGCGAAGCTTTCGCCCGTTTCGACGCCCGCAACGATTCAGGAGATCGAATTGCGTCGGGTCCTGGTGCGGGACGCGCTCAGCCTGAAGAGTGCCAACACCAACTACGCGTGCAGTTGGTTCGCCGCACGCAGCGGGCCAAATGTTTTCACCAAGGGATGGAATGGCAATGTTCTGGTCGCCTGGGTCCAGGCTGGACCGTATCGCCAGATCAGTTGGAATGTTGGAGGCCCGCTGAGACGGCGGACTGTGGATCAGTCGGACATTCCGACGTGCTCCATTCCGGTGCTGGGTGATGGTGCGCCAGCGTTTGGATCGTCGAGTACGCTCCCGGTTTCGGTGCAATGGGCGCGGGGAAGCCTGCCAGTGGGCGCCCCACTCGCAGCCGCCTTCGGTGCCGGACCGGCGTTTGTTCCGTCCATCCGCGATGCGCTGTCTCCCGCGATCGAGTCAGCCGACACAACGTCGCTCCACTCGACAAGCGTTCCTCCGAGGGGTGTAGAGGCAACGCTCTCGGGGCGGGACCCCTGGTTGCCCTCGACGCCCTATGGGAAGTTGGGGACGCGGTTCATCGCCCAGGACACGCGTCATTGGCGGGCCACTCATGGGAAAAAGGCCAACCTGCTGATGGCGGATGCGAGCGTCCGCGTGCTCGACGACTTGAACGGCGACGGCTTCTTCAATCCTGGTTTCCCGCGCCCGACCGGCCTCGACGACGCAGCGATCGACCGGGAGCATGGCTACCGCGATGGCTTGGTGGAGCTCAACTGGCTGGAGGTGTACTCGGGATCGCTGTTGTCGACCCAAACGAATATCCGAACAAGTTGCTGGGACTGAACCCTCGTACGCCGCCCCAGAGTTCGAAGCGCGCGGTAACCAACATCGATCGAGATATCAGAACCGCTCACGGATCGATCTCGGGCTTGATCGCGATGAAAACGCGGTCAGGTGGTGATTCGCCGCGGCGTGAAGAACCGGCGGATGTCGAGTGCTCGCATGCCGGCGCGGCGGGCCGCTTCGAGGCCGGGTTCGGCATCTTCGAAGACCAGGCAGTGTTCCGGAGCGATTCCGATCCGCCGGGCCGCTTCGAGGAAGATGTCGGGGTCCGGTTTGTGGCGGGTCACGTCGTCGGCCGTGACGACGTGCTCAAACGTCTCTCCCAGTCCGACATAGCCGAGGATCTGGCGGCAGATTTCACCGATTCCGCCCGATGCGACGGCCATCGGCAGCGTCGATTCAAAATGCCGCACGACGTTGACGACCACCGGGATTGGTTCGACGGTGTGCAGGATCGCCTGAAAACGGGCTTCTTTTTCCCGCATGACGGCGACCGGATCGTGGTTCAGCCCGGCCCGGTCGAGCAGGTGTTTGGCCACCACGACCGTGGGCCAGCCTCCCATCGAGTAAAACTCGTCTTCGTTCAAGACGAGGCCGTACTGCGCGAGCGTTTCCGACCAGGCGATGTAGTGCGGCGGCATCGAGTCGGCGAGCGTCCCGTCACAGTCAAAAATCAGACCCCGAACATTGGGGACAGCAAGTACATCGTCGATCACGGAAAGACTCCCAAACCCAGATTCGCGAGCTCGAAGTGTAGCAGCGGAGTCACACGGCCGGGTAGATTGCTCTGTTGAGGTGAGATCAACGGAGGGTGTTGGAGCCGGAAACGTAAGCGCCCGGAGGCCTTCCCACTCTCGAAGAATCAGTTCATTCGTCCGTTGGGCAGGGAGTGGAGAATCATGCAAAACGGCCGATTCAACGCGCAGAACGCGGGGCAACTCGCTTCAAGTGAACGGCACCAGACCGGCCGCACCCTGCTGCTGGCAGGCAGCTTCGTAGCCTTGGTCCAGTCGCCCGTCGCCGCCCAACAACCGGTTGCCGCAGACCCTGGAAAGTCGTACTTCATGGAGTACGCGGTGGTGACCGTGCTGATTGCCGCAGCCGTGTTTGCCGTGGGGCGGTCGAGCCGCCGCGGGTAGTTGTCCGCCGGCATGTCTCTGCAATAGGGTAGGTTGAATCCGGCGGTGATGGCGGGCGGGAAGCGTTTGACCTCCGGGCGCTCACGCTTCCAGCTCCCAGAGGGGTAGCTCGGACCGGGACAGGCGTTCAGAGGTCGAGAATCTCGTTCTGGTGACTCAGTCGGGCGATTTCTTTGCCATTTCGCCGGGTGGTCGCAGGTCGTGTCTGACGCCTGTTCCTGGAACGTGTCGCCAGACGTTCCCAGCCTTCCGCAAGAATTATTCTTCACTTCATTCGGTGGCGATAAGTCTCTTCATTAAAACACGTTACGTTCAGAAGTCGCGGGGGGCTTTCGGTAGGAACCGGTCTGGCCTTCGCGACGCAGTTGCCGATAACATCTGTGGGACGTGGAACGATTCCACGGGAACTGCATGGAATCGGCGTGGAAATTTTCGCCTGTCGAGTGGATTTGGCACCTGTGTGCCCGTCCGCCTGAGCAGGGCAGTTGTCTCCCGGGGATTGGGACAAGACACTATGACGCGACGCGGGCTGACCTTGGGTGTGTGTGTCGCCATCGCCTGGGCCATGTCCATGGCGGGTGGAGTCGATTTCGCGGCGGAAGCCCGGGGGCAAGGCGGGTTCGGTGGCGGGGCAAAGGGCAAGTCGGCTCCGAAGCAGCGGGTCGCGTTCTCGGCCGTGTTCGAACCGGCCTCGGCTGGTCCCGGCCAGAAGGTCCAACTGAAGATCACGGCACAGCCGCTGGCCGATCACTACATGTACTCGCTCACTCAGGGCGATGGTGGCAAACCAACGCAGATCACCCTGAGCGACTTCGCCGGACTCGTACCGGTGGAAACTCCCAAATTCTCTCCCTCGCCCAAACCCAAGATCGAGAAAAGCGAAGGGTTCGATGGCGAAGTGATTCAACTCGAAAAGCACGCGGGGCAGGTCGTGTTTGCGACGACGCTCGTGGTCGCGAAGTCGGCCAAACCGGGCAGCCAGGCGACGGTCAAGGTGCAGATCGACTACGGCGTTTGCGACAAGCGACAGTGTTACTTCCCGCCCAAGGCCGAACTCGCGGCCACGCTCCGCGTCGGTCAGGCAGTCGCGGGGGCCGAGGCGGCCACACCGGCGCTCGCCTCCATGGCGGATGAGCCGGCCGCGGCACCGGCGACCGAAGCCGCCCCTGCCGTAGAGGTTCCGGCCGAAGATGCTCCGCCGCCGCCCGAAGTCGTGGGGGATGTGGCTCCGGTCTCGGCTCCCGTAGAGGAAGCACCTGCGGCGAATGTCGCAGCGCCGGGCGGCGCCTTCGAGCATGTCGTCAAAAAGTCCGGTCAAAGCACCGTCCAGGCGACCTGGACTGTCACCGCCTCGCCACGTGTCGTGACTCCGAATGGCGAAGTGACGGTGACCATCACCGCGAAGCTCAACCCCGGTTGGCACATCTACTCGCAGGATCAGACGAGACTCGGCGAAGGCGACGAAGCCGAAGGCCCGCTCCGGACGGGACTGGCGGTACTGGAAGCCGGTCCGCTGGTTGCGAAGACGCCCCGATTTCAGGGACCGGTTCCGACCGATAAACGGAGCGAAGGCTGGCCGGGACTGACCGAGCGGCATCACGAAGGGACCGTCGTCTGGACGCAGGCGTTTTCGGTTCCCGCGGGTGTTTCGGGCAAGGTGCCGCTGGTTGGCAAAGTCGCCTACATGATGTGCGACCACACCGGCTGCCTCAATCCGATCGGATTTGCGTTTGCGGGAGAGGTTGAAGTCGGTGACGCGGCGGTTGCCGAACCAGCGATCCTGGGAATGACTGAGAAACTGAACGCGGGCGAGGCCGACGAGTTCGTCAGCTCGCTGCCCGCTGTGGGAGCGAGTCAGCCTGTGGTCGCCGTCGTCCCCGAGGGTGCTCCTGCCGCCGTGGCTGCTCCCGGCGCCGCCAACGGACCGGGCGTCCAGGCGGCACCGTCAACAGGGACGATCAACAAGTCGAGCGGATTGGGCCCGTTTTTGCTCGCGGCGTTTGCGGCTGGATTCCTGGCGCTGCTCACGCCCTGTGTCTTCCCGATGGTGCCGATCACCGTCACGTTTTTCCTGAAGCAGGCCGAGCAGGAGCATCACAAGCCGCTCCCGCTGGCGATGGTCTACTGCCTGGGGATTATGGCGACGTTCACCGGTTTGGGACTGGTGATGAGCGTGGTGTTCGGCGCGACGAAGCTGAACGAGATTGCCAACGATCCGTGGTTGAACCTGGTCATTGGCGGGGTGCTGGTCTTCTTCGCGATGAACCTGCTGGGGCTGTTTGAAATCCGCATGCCGGGCTGGCTGCTGACGTACACCGCTGGTCAGGAAGGCCGGGGCGGGTACCTGGGCGTGCTGTTCATGGCGCTCACGTTCACGCTGACCAGCTTCACCTGCACGTTCGCGTTTGCGGGTGGGTTGCTCGTCGCTGCGGCGAATGGCGACCGCCTCTGGCCGATTCTGGGCCTGCTGGCGTTTTCGTTCTCGTTCTCGCTGCCGTTCTTCTTCCTGGCACTCTTCCCGAGCCTGCTCAAGAAGATGCCAAAAAGCGGTGGCTGGATGAACCTCGTCAAGGTGACGATGGGACTGGTGGAACTCGGGGCGGCGTTCAAGTTCTTTAGCGTGGCCGACCTGAGCTGGAACCCCACCCCGCTGATCTTCGACCAGGAACTGGTCCTCTCCGCCTGGATGGTGATCGCCATTTCGACCGGGCTGTATCTGCTGGGGCTGTTTCACACGGCCCACGACACGCCCACCGAATCGATCGGTGTGCTGCGGATGTTCTCGGCGATGAGTTTCTTCGGACTGGCCGCCTACCTCGCGGTGGGGTTGCTCTCCGCAGAAAAGCCGGGCGGACAGTTGTGGCAGAACATCTACGCATTTCTGCCGCCGAAGTTTGAACGGACCGACGCCCCCAGCAAGCTGGGGCCGGTGCTTACGCATGATGGCCTCGAGTACGCGCTCGATGTTCGCGAAGCACTCAAGGTGGCGATTGCCGAGAACAAGCCGCTGTTCATCGACATCACCGGGATCAACTGCGTCAACTGCCGGTTGATGGAGAAAGGGACGATGGCCGACCCGCAGATTCGGGAGCGGCTGCGGCGGTTCGTGCGGGTCCAGTTGTTTGTCGATCGCGTGCCTTCGATTCAGGACCGGGCCTTGGCCAGCGAACTCCGGGAAATCAACACCGATCTCCAGGAGAAGTGGTTCGGCGACGCGACGATGCCCGCCTATGCGATCGTGCCACCTCGGGCCGACGCGCTGCAGAATCCGCAGTTCATCCTGTCGCGGGCGTTGGGGCTGACCGAGGTGAACGAGTTTGCGAAGTTCCTCGATACCGGTTTCGCGGAATCGACGCGCGTGCAGGCTCAGGCAGGTCTGGTTGGGAAGTCGCACTAGCCAGTCCGGTTGAAGGCGCCCTGAGACGATGCGTGCGCTGGGGAGAAGTCGTGTGCCATGCTTGCACCGTTTCGGGGCAAGCATGCGAAGCGTGCACCGACCGGTCCCTCACCACGACCGCGAAATCTCGTCGAGTTTTGCGGCGAAGTCCGTCGAACGCCGCAGCCATGCTTGCCCCGCAAAGCCGGTGCAAGCATGGCACCCAGCACGGTTTACGGTGTTTCGTTTGGGCCCGGGGGAAGCCTCACCGCTTCCGCTACAGCCGCGTTTCTGGGGCCGTGGGTTCGACGTTGAACCCGGCCTTCTGGCAGGGAATTTGCATGGCTCGCCGGAAATCAGCGGCTTGAGTCACGTCCCCGGACCGATTATTATATCGAAGCGCACTTGTGGGTCTTCTGGTCAGGCGGGTGAGATAATGCTTCGCGTCCTCGGTTCGCCGAAACGACTCTGCTCAGGCCCCACTCGCAGGGACTTGCTGCAGGTCGGCGGCCTGGGCCTCGCGGGGTTGTCGCTGGAGCAATTGCTGGCCGCGACAGGTTCCGGGACGGGTGCGTCGAATCAGGTGCGGGCGAGTGGTCTGGCGTCGGATCGGGCCGGGTTCGGCCGGGCGAAGCAGTGCATTCTGCTGTACCTCTACGGCGCGCCGAGCCAGCTCGAAACGTTCGATATGAAGCCCAATGCCCCGGCCGAGATCCGGGGGACGATGCAGCCGATTCCCTCGGTGCTGCCCGGGCTCGATGTCTGCGAGCATCTGCCCGAAATCTCGAAGATGACCGACAAGATCACGGTCGTTCGCTCGGTGTCGCATCCCTATCCCGTGCATGGCGTTGCGTTTGCGACGACGGGAATTCCCGCGATCGATGTCGCGATGGAACTCGCCCCGTCCGATCCGCGGCATTACCCGTACTTCGGATCGGTCGTGCAGTATGTCGACCAGCGGACCGGACGGGCGCGGACCGACCTGCCGCAAAACGTCGCGCTGCCGTTCCAGTTCAGCAGCCAGCGGACGGGCGAAGTGTTCCGGGCCGGTCCCTACGCCAGCTTCCTCGGGTCGAGCTACAACCCGACCTGGACCGAGTTCCAGGGGAAGGCGACACGCTCGGTCCTTAAGACGCTCGGGGCCAACAAGCTCGACTGCTTTGACCCCTACTTGGGCTGCAGTGACGATTCGCACTTCCGGCTCTCGGCCACAGGTGCCCTGCCGGACATGACGGTGGATCGCCTTGGACGGCGCAAGTCGCTGTTGTCGCAGTTCGACGAGCAGCGGCGGGCGATCGATGACCTCGCACAAACCCGCAGCCTGTCGAAGTATCAGGACCTGGCGTTCAATCTGCTCACGTCGTCGCGCGTAGCCGATGCACTCGATGTTCGTCATGAAGCTCCGGAAACCCGCGCCCGCTACGGGCAGACACTGTTCGGTCAGTCGTGCCTGGCGGCCCGGCGGATGATCGAAGCGGGAACGCGGCTCGTGAGCGTCTTCTGGGATGAGTATGGCCTGGCGGGCGATGCCTGGGATACGCACTGGAACCACTTCCCCCGCATGACCGACCAACTGTTGCCCGGCTTCGACAAGGCGTTCGCGGGGCTGGTCTCGGACCTCGACGACCGTGGCATGCTCGACGACACGCTGGTCGTCGTCCTCTCCGATCATGGGCGAACCCCCAAGATCAACGGATCGGTTGGGGGGGGACGCGATCACTGGTCGCAGGTTTACTCGCTGGCGTTTGCCGGCGGGGGGATTGCTCGGGGCCAGGTGGTTGGGGCTTCGGATGCGACGGCGGCCACGCCGACCGATCGGCCTGTCTCGCCCAAAGACCTGCTGGCGACGATGTATCACCTGCTCGGCATCAACCCGCACGACACGATTCCCGACCGCGACGGTCGGCAACTGACGATCGTGCCCGAAACGGCCGATGTCGTGGGCGAGATGCTGGCGTAACGCAGTTGAGACTTGCGGCAAGCCTGTGAGCGACCCGTGTCTCTCTGCGGTGGCAAATTTCGGGTAGATGTCGAGTGTGTTTCAACTCGTCGTCGTACCGGCGGCGTACATGCTTGCCCCGAAATGGTGCAAGCATGGCACAGGCGCTAATGTTGCGCTACGACTCGGAACGGGGGTTGCGTTGGTGAAGCGGCGTAGCGGAAATCGTGAGATTTCCGACGACCGTGAACCCGCGTTGCCGGAAGTCTCACGACTTCCGCTACGCCTGTTCCTTGCGGTGTCGCACCAGTCACAACGCGGGTTCTACGCACCGACGATGTCGCGCAGGTCGATCAGGTGCATCTGTCGACCTTCGCCTGTGTGCGGCGAATCGATCACCACGAACCGTCCCGACCGGCTGAATCGCGGATGCGTGTCGCACCGCCATTCGCCGACATATTCTTGCGGTGAGTGGAAGTGCCCCAGCGGCAGCTTGCTGAGGGACGCCAGATGCACCAGGTATGGGTGCTGTTGGCGGTCCTTGTCGGGGTAGGTGTCGCAGAGAATCCACTCGTTTCCCGGCAGGTAGGTGCAATGGCCGTCCTGCGTCATTTGCTGCGGCGCGATGTGCGTGGCGTTGGAGGTCTGGTCCTCGAAGAGAAAGAAACCCGCCCGGCCCTGAAACTTCGACCAAGCCAGGATGTGCCGAGGATCGCGCCAGATGAAATGCGATGTCGCCCCCGAGGGATCGAGGACAAACAGGTCCGAGCCATCGGCGTTGGCGGTGAGCATCCGGGTCTTGAAACGGTTCCCCAGATCAGGCGACCGCCAGCGATGCAGAAAGACGAACCGCGTCCCATCTGGGCTGAACAGCAGATGATTGAACCAGTGTTTCGACTGCCGCATTTCGTCGTTGATGTCGCCGAACTTCGCGATCTGCGCAAACGAAAACAGCAGTTCGCTGCGTCCCGATTCAAGATCGATTTTCCAGAGGCCCGTCTGTGACGGCGCGAACTCATCGCGATGCGGATCGATCTCGCCGCAGTAGCCGTAGCCTGGGCGGGTATCGTTGAGGCGGCGGAAATCGGGAGCGATCGCGGTCTTTCCATCGGGAGCGAGCGCATAGATCGGTGCGGGAATCGTGCGGAGCAGTTTCCGTTCGTCGAAATCGTAGAGTCGGGTGACGAAGCCGCCTGGATCGCCACGATCATTCCAGACGACCACGCGGCGATCCCCCGGCAGCCATTGCAGCATGCAGCCTTGCTGCCAGTTCCAGGCCCGGCTGAGGCCCAGCTCCGTCCAGCGGTCACCCTCCTCGAGGTCGACCACACCGACCGCGATTTCGTCACCGGGGGTGGGAGAACGGTGCTCGAAGGCGACTTCATTGCCCAGGACGTAACGGTCGGTGGGGTCGAACTGCCACTTGTCGTAGTAGGCGAACCAATGGTGCTTCGGGCCGCGGGTGATCGTGCGGACCGGGGGCAGGCGTTTTTCTTCGGCGTTGATCGAGGGACTAGCAAAGGTCGGCAACAGCAGGCCTGACGTTCCGCCCAGCAACCGCCCGGTGCCCCAGGCGGCGGCACCGGTCAGCGTTTGCAACAGCTCTCGTCGCGACCAGTTCATGACGGACCCCTTTTTGTCAGATCAAGGAGAGGCAACTCGTATGGAGGGCGATAAGCGCCCCGACACACTGCCGTTCACGGTGTCCGGTAAATCAGCACGCGGTCGTTGCCACTATCGGTGATGTACAGCACGCCATTGGTGTGAACATAGACGCCGTGCGGCTGAAACAGCCCGCACTCGAGGGCGGGACTGCCGCTGGGGCCGAGGCCCTTCTTGCCGGTTCCCGCGACCCGGGTGATGAGTCCGGTTTGAGGCTGGTAGCGGCGGATGACGTGGTTCTCGGTGTCGGCAATCAGCACGCTGCCATCGGTGTCGATGCAGAGATGTTTTGGTCCGCTCAGCGTTGCCGCGAGGGCCGGTCCGTCGTCGCCACTCAACCCGGCTTTCCCGGTTCCCGCCACGGTCCGAATGACTCCTTTGGGGTCCACGGCCCGCAGCGCATGCCCGCCCCGTTCCAGGATGTAGACGGTTCCATCGGGTGCGACCGCCGCGGCCCGCGGGTCGACCAGTGGACTCATCTTTGCGTCGGCTCCATCGGCCGGAACGCCCTTTTGGCCATTTCCCGCAACGAGGTCCACCAGGCCGGTTTTCAGGTTCATGCGGCGCACGCGGCGATTGTCGAGATCGACGAGAGTCAGCCATTCTTCGTTCTTATCGAGCGCGACGCAGAAGATGCCGCTGAACCGCGCCGCAAGCGCCGGTCCGCCATCGCCCGCGTACGCTTTCTCTCCCCCCGCACCGCAGAACGGTTGCAGCGTGCCCGTGGGAATGTCGTAGCGGCGGACGCGGTTGTTCCAGGTATCGGCCAGCAAGACCTGGTCGGTCGCCGTGATGACCAGCGCGTGCATCCCATTGAACTGGGCGGTGCGGGCCGGGCCGCCGTCACCCGAATCTCCCTTGGTGCCCGTTCCACCGATCCACTGCAGTTGGCCATTGGCATCCACGCGGAGCAGCCGCTCGCCATACAGCTCGGCGATGTACATCCGCCCTTGGGAATCGAACTCGACCCCAAACGGCGCCTTGAGTTTGCACTCGGTCGCCGGCCCTTCGACTTGCTGGCCCCCACCGGCAACGACCTCCAGCCGCGCGGGGTCCGCCGCGACACCGGTCGCGCCCCAGAGTCCCCAGGCCCCGACAATCAACGTGGCATACCGGATCCATGCGAAGGAGAGATCTAGGCGCATCGGGAAGCTCACTCCGGGAGAGTCGTTCGGGGCGTCAAATTGAAGGGCCATAGGATTCTGGCCCGTACGAATGGCCGTGTCGACTGTCGCCGCGATCCGGCAGACCCCGTCACGGCAACATCGCTCGCTGACCACTAAGCACTAGGAGCAGCAGGGAATCGAAAATCCGGTGTCACGAGCCAGGCCTGCCACGCGAGAGCGGGGCGGCCAGCGCGACAGGCGAGCCGACCCTGTGAGGGGGCGGTGGAACGGGCGACTGTTGCTGGCGGGTGAGAGCGACTGGGTCAGTCGGGCATCGCCGGCCCTCCGGGCGCTAACGCTTCCGGCTCCGCAGAGTTCGACGGTTGGTCAGAAGTCGGCGACCGCGCCCAATAGTTCCCCTAAGGCGTGACTCCCGTTGACCGTGGCGGATTGTCCGCCGTACCATCAATGTTTCGTCATTTGTTGGTGATTTTTTCCGGAGATGTTCGCGTGCTCTCGATCCTCGGACAGCAGCCGACCCGGCAGTGTGATGGTGTTTCGCGTCGCCAGTTCCTCCGCATTGGAGGCCTGGCGCTGGGAGGCTTGTCGCTGCCACAGATTCTGCAGGCCGAGGCGACCTCGCTGTCTCCCCGCGGACACAAGCTGCCGCACAAAGCCATCATTATGATCTACCTGTCGGGTGGCCCCTCCCACCAGGACATGTACGACCTGAAAATGGACGCGCCGCTGGAGATTCGCGGTACGTTCAAACCGATCCACACGAACGTGCCGGGGATCGACATCTGCGAGCACATGCCCAAACTGGCGGGCATGATGGACCGGTTTGCGATCATCCGCTCGCTGTATGGCGGCGTTGACCAGCATTGCTCGGACCTCTGCCTGAGCGGCTATCCGATTGGTCCGAAGGGCCGGCAGGATGGGCATCCCTCTCTCGGCGCAGCTCTGTCGCGACTCCATGGACCGGTCGACCCGGCCGTGCCGCCCTTTGTGGGGCTGACTATCAAGACGGGGCATGAACCGTACTGCAATCCGGGGCTGCCGGGCTTCCTCGGCCTGCCCCATGCGCCGTTCCAGCCCGATGGAGAAGGGCTGGCCAATATGCGGCTGAACGGGGTGTCGCTCGATCAGCTTCGCGATCGCCGGGCGCTGCTCACAGGATTCGACGCGTTCCGGCGACAGGCCGATGCGACACTGCCTTACAGCGGAGTCGATGCACTCACGCAGAAGGCGTTCGATGTGCTGACGTCGAGCCGTCTGGTCGAAGCGCTCGATCTGGAGCGGGAAGACGCTGAAACGCGCGACCGATACGGCCGGGGCGATTCCTCGCCCGCGTTCGGTGAAGACGCTGGTCCGCACTGGATGGATCAGTTCCTGATGGCGCGGCGACTGGTCGAGGCGGGGGTGCGATGCGTCACCCTGTCGTTTGGCAGTTGGGACCGCCACGGGCAGAACTTCGAGCGCTTACCGGTCCAACTCGCGAAGTTCGACCAGGGCGTGACGGCCCTCGTCGACGACCTCTACCGCAGAGGGCTAGAGCAGGACGTCAGCGTGATTGCCTGGGGCGAGTTCGGACGGACGCCGCGGATCAATCCGGGCGGAGGCCGCGACCATTGGCCGCAAGCCTCGTGTGCGCTGCTGGCCGGGGGCGGAATGCGGGTAGGCCAGGTGATTGGCTCGACGAATCGGCTGGGCGAGGTGCCGCAGGATCGGCCGGTCCACTATCAGGACGTGTTCGCGACGCTCTACAACCGGCTGGGTCTGGATTGCGAGACGGCAACCATCCCGGATCACAACGGCCGCCCGCAGTTCCTGCTCGACCACCGGGAACCGATCCGCGAGCTGCTGTAGAGGCCCGTGTGGCGGCCCGTAACCGCGACCACCTGGAAAACGAACAGAGGCTGGTCGAGACACTGCTCGACCGGCCTCTGTTATTGTCACAACTGTCGACAACGCAGGACGGCCTTTGCAGGCCGTCGTTTCGCGATGACTCAGACGGCCTGGAAAGGCCGTCCTACATGGTTTTCAACGCGGCTTAGGCCGAGAAGCTGCTGCCGCAACCGCAGGATTTGACGGCGTTCGGGTTGTTGAACGTGAAGCCGCGCTTTTCGAGGCCGTCGTAGAAATCGAGCGTGGTTCCGTCGAGGTAGAGCATGCTCCGCTTGTCGACGGCGACCTTGATGCCGTGCTGCTCGGAGACGTCGTCCTTGGCGCCTTCGGCGGCATTGTCGAAGCCCAGGCTGTACTGGAAGCCACTGCAGCCGCCACCCGCCACACCGACGCGCAACACCGTTTCAGCCGGCAGTTTCTGCTCGTCAATGACCCGCCGAATCTCGCCCGCAGCCTTCTCCGTTACGAACATCCCCATGTCTGACAGCTCCTTCAGAGAACAGTTATTGTCAGGTGATCCCCTCAGACCGTAACCGGACTGCCAGGCGGGGATCCCTCGAAATTCACTTGCCGACCGGAGAAATTATAAGCGAAATCGTCAGGAATCAATCCCCGAATTCCGCTCTCACCCCACCTGGAATGCAGGTTTACTGCCCGGACGAGGAGTTTCGGCTGTTTTTCGGCAGGGCGGCGTAGACAATCATCCGTCCGCTGACGAGTTCATCGACGTTCAATTCGCCGGTTTGCACGACTCGGCTGCCGTTCACGTTCTGATGAAGGATCGTCAGTTTCGCCCCCCGGACTGCAGTGACGATCGCGGTGTGGTTCGGGGCGCCGAGCACGAGGAAGTAGCCGTCTCCCTCGAAGCGGGCCGATTCGAACTGAAGAATATGCCCCGGACGGACTTCCGGCGTGGGGACCTCGCGCCCAAACACGTAGAGCTGAGGTGGTTCGGCGTCGGCGTACTTCAGGGCCTCGGCGGCGAGAGTCCAGCATTCCCCGTTGCCCACCTGCTGGTCGATGTGATTCTGGGCAAACTCGACAATCTTGGCATCGAGGGCCGAGCCGGCCGTGGCTAGGCTGTCGGTGGTGGTGGACGACGAACCCTCATCGGGTGGTTCAACCGGTTTGGTGTCACCGGACCGAACGCGAACCCGGACGCTGACGTCGACCGAGGTTCCGTCGTCGAGCGTGACATTGGCTTTCACGCAGACATCGACGGCACCGCCAGCCATCGCACCGCCCCCATGGTGACCACCCCCACCCTGGTTCGATCCACCCACGCTGCCGGTCGTGCTGGCCGCGGCCGTTGCGGTGGTTGGGGCGTAGGATCCACCGACGCCGATCGACGCGAGAGCACTCAGGGCGAAACCGGCACCGGCGGAGTTGGCTGTCCCCGAGGTGGAGTTGAAGGGAGCTGGGCCGCAGGTCCGACCGGTTCCCATTGCGGAGGAGCCGCGACCAGACGAAACGCTGGCGGAGGCCGAAGCGGACGCCCCTGCTCCGGAACGAGCGCGTGTTTTCGCGTTGGTTTTTGCGGCTTTGGCGGCCGTGCGCTTGGCCGCGGCCTGATCTTCGGCGGCCTGGCGGGCCAGTTCGCGGCGTTCGGCGAGCGTCTGCGGGCGGGCATCGCCCTCGACCTCTTCGGCGATCGTCATGTTCAAGGAGCCGAGCAGAAGCCCACTGGCGAGCAAAGCCCCGGCCCAGAGTTGGCGGCCGGGCCGACCTGTTGCGTTGATCCGACGCATGACACTCTCCTCCCGAGGGGTTCGTCCGTTGAAAATCCGTCGAAGTGCACGGCCAGCCCGAGCCTTGGGGTCTGACTGTCCCAAAACCAGACCGCCGCAGACAGTGGTCCAAACGCTGGTGCGGCCGATCGATTGACCGGAGGGACGCAACGTCAGTCGAACTGGCACGCTGTGCAGTTGAGAAGGCCGCGTCCCCGCGAAATGAGATTTCGGAGGGACGCGGCTCGTTTCTCTCTCTGCTGGATGAAAAACGCCAAGAGAGGTTGGGATTCAACAGGATCGCGCGAATTCTCTGACGGTGCGGCGATGGAATCAACGAGTGTGCCATGCTTGCACCGTTTCGGGGCAAGCATGCCGACCGGGAGACGGCTGGTCTCTCACCCAACACGGCAATCTCGCGTTGAATTCGGCGATGTGGCGAGTCGAGGGCGGCTCTCATTCGCCTCGGGGTTCCATTGTTTTTGATTGTTTCCGAAGTTGGCGACTCGTAGGAAACGCTCGGTCTCCGGGCGCTAACGCTTCCGGTTCCCATTCACCGCGCTACTGGTTCAAAGCGCTACTGGCACCGGGGATGTTGACAACCGTTCAGCAAGTGGTAGTCTTTCATAATTGGATTCGCCGATTTGATGGTTCTGGTGAGTAACCGTTGAGTGGGGTAATGCCAATTTCATTGGAAGGTGCAGTGAAAGTTTGGGTGGTGTTGATTCGTTAAGTTCCCATTGAGCATCCGGCATGACGACAGGCGCGCGACGTCTCCGCTGGTTTGTGATCGTGGCCCTCCTGC
>JAIXZD010000384.1 GCA_027489895.1 Planctomycetaceae bacterium | reverse complement strand
CCGACCGGGGCGACAAGCCGGCCAACAGCATCAGCAACGGGAAACCGGCGATTCGACTGCCCACCGAACACAAAGACGAAACCGCACTCGAACGCGAGGTGTTTGAAGGCGACAATGACCATGGAGTTTTTTCAGGAGCGAACAATGCGGTGCGATGCAAAGCGACTGGGGTGGATGCGGCTGGGACTGGTCGCGGCGGTGTTGGTGGCGGCCACTGTGGCAGCCGACGTGGTCACAGCCGCGCAGCCACCACGGCCGAATGTGGTGATCATTCTGGCCGACGACCTGGGCTATGGAGACCTGGGGTTTCAGGGGGGAAAGGACATCCCCACGCCGAACCTCGACAAGCTTGCCGCACAGAGCACCCGCTGCAGCTCTGGCTATGTCTCGTGCCCGTACTGCAGTCCGACCCGTGCGGGACTGTTGACCGGTCGCTACCAGCAGCGGTTCGGCCATGAGTTCAATCCTGGCGGCGTCGAGAATGCGCAAGAGACCTTCGGGCTGAGTCTCGAAGAGAAAACGATCGCCGAGCGGCTGAAACCAGCCGGGTACACGACGGCTCTGTTTGGCAAATGGCATCTGGGGTATGCCAAGAAATTCCAGCCCAACTCCCGCGGGTTTGACGAGTTCTTCGGGTTCCTGGGCGGCGCGCATTCGTACTTCTCCACCGTGAAGAGCAACGATCCGCTGCAGCGCGGCTACGACCCGATCGAAGAGCCGGCCTATCTGACCGACGCGATCGCGCGAGAAGCCGAGTCGTTCATCGACCGCAACAAGGAAAAGCCGTTCCTGCTGTACGTCGCGTTCAATGCGGTTCACAACCCGCAGCACGCCAAGCCCGAGCATCTGGAACAGTTCAAGGGGATTGCCGACGAACGCCGCCGGACGTACGCCGGCATGTTGACAGCGATGGACGAAGGAATTGGCAAGGTGCTGGGGAAACTCGACGAAGCGGGACTGGACAAAAACACGCTGGTGTTCTTCATCAGCGACAATGGTGGACCCGAGGCGAATGGATCGACGAACGGCCCGCTCAATGGTCAGAAGGCGACCACCTGGGAAGGCGGCATCCGCATTCCGTACCTCGTCCGCTGGACGGGCAAGTTGCCGGCGGGAGCCGAGTTCACCCATCCCGTCATTCAGTTGGACGTGACGCCGACGATTCTCGCGGCCACAGGCGTGAGCGTTCCCGATGCCGACAAGCTGGATGGCGTCAATCTGCTGCCTTACCTGGCTGGCGAGAACAAGGCGGCCCCGCACGAGCGTCTGTATTGGCGGTTTGGCCCCCAGATTGCGCTGCGGGAAGGCGATTGGAAGCTGGTCAAGGTGCGGGGCGATACCCAGCCGCGCCTGTACAACCTGAAGGATGACATTGGCGAGACGAAGGACCTCGCGAGTGCCCAGCCCGACCGGGTGAAATCGCTGCAGGCGGCGTGGGACGAATGGAACGCGACGTTGATCGCGCCGAAGTGGGTGCCCAACGCGCAGCGGGCCGATCGTCCGGCGAATCGCCCGAACGCCAAGAAGAAAGCCGCGATCTAGTGTCGTGATTCGGGCCGATGGGGCCTGATCGAAGGTGTGCCACTGGCTCCGCCAGTGCCGAGTGTGCGTGCTCCCGTTCGCACTGGCGGAGCCAGTGGCACACGCATTCCGCGCGACAACATGTCGCGCAGCGTCAGGACGGCGCACAGGCCAATCGCAGTGGATTAACCAGATCACCTTTCCCGGCGTGCCCCATCCCACGGCCGCCGGGGAAGGTGATTTTTTATTGAAAGTCACTTCGGTCTGTATGGGCAGCCGTAGAGCGTGCAATTCGAATCTATAGCCCGACGCGTCAGCGAGGGGGACGGTGGTCCAGCGTTCAATTCTGCTGGAATGCTCGACATTTTGTCGTGTTTTTCCGCGTCGGAAGGAACTTCCCCTCGCTGACGCGTCGGGCTTTTGACAATGAATTGCCCCCTCCAGGAGAGTTCCGCGGTGCGTCAGATCGGCGAGCGGTGGCGCGGATAGTCGGGGGCCAATCTGCTCCGGTCCATTTATCGGTGAACGTTTACGCGTTGCATCCCAAGTGCGACACTCTTGGCAGCGACCGGGCAACGCGCCGCCAACCCGATCGCCTCGCCATCCATTCCAAGGAGCAGACACGATGAAGTCGCTGTTGCGGATAATCCCGATCCTGATTGGCTCTCTTCTGACGTGCGGCGCGGCAGCCGCGGAAGACGACTTTCAGTTCCGTGTCGAATCGAACCTGCGGGCCAGCGTGGCCAAGGTCGATATCACGCCCCCGGCCGATACGCCGGTTGTCGGGCATATCCGACCGACGAACGGTGTTCGCGATCCGATCCGGGCCGGTGTCCTGCTGCTGGCGAACGAACAAACGCAGGCCGCGATCATCACGCTCGACCTGGTTCTCGCGTCGAGCGAATTGGTCGCCGCCGTGCGTGATGTGGTTGCCGAGAAGACCGGCACCCCGCGAGAAAACGTCCTGGTCGCCACGTCACACAATCATTCGGGGCCGGGCTGGTCACTCGAGTCGCCCTGGAGCCGGGAGATGCTGGCCAAAATCGGCGCCGCGACGGCCGAGGCCGCCAAGGAGATGCGGCCGGTTTCGATCGGCTACGGGGAAGATCGCATCGACTTCAACATCAACCGTCGCAAGGTGATCAACGGCCGCGCTGTGGTGCGGCTCAACCCCGACGGCCCCTGCGATCATCGCGTGAAGGTGCTGCGGTTCGATGACGGCCGCACTCTGGAGCCGATGAGCGTCCTGATGCATGCCGTCTGTCACCCCTGCGTCTTCACCTGGGGCGACAAGCTGACGCCGCCGCACCCGAACGGCTATCCCAAAATCAGTGCCGACTTCCCCGGCGAAGCGCAGACGTTTGTCGAGATGGTCTACGGGCCCAAAACCAAGGCGATGTTCCTGCAGGGCTGCGCGGGCGACATCCGCCCGAACCTGCCCGGGCTGCCGTATCGCTGCGGCGACGAGGCCGACATCAAGTGGACCGGCCGCAGTCTGGGCTGTGCGGTTGTCCGCGCCGCCGATCGCAGCATCGTGCGTGAAGAGCTCTCGCAGCGCAAGAAGATTTACCCGCTCAAATGTGCGTCCAGCGTGATTCAACTGCCCGGCAAGAAGGAGCCTCAGGCCTGCGAAATGCAGGCGCTGCGCGTCGGCGATTTTCTGTTGCTGACGATCCCCGGCGAACCGATGGTCGAGTACGGCTTCCAGATTGAGAAGGCGATTGCCGACCGCGCGATTCCCATCGTGATCGGCTATGCGAACGGAAACCTCGGCTACATCTGCACGGCCGAGTCGCACAAATACGGCGGCTACGAACCCAATTTGTCGCCGCTACTTCCCGAAGCCGAGCCGTTAATCCTCGAAGAACTCAGCCGCCTGTCCGACAAGGTCCTGGCCGACGTGTTTGAATCGTTCAGGCCGACGACGAAGTGAGCAGGCGATGACTGACTCAGGAAACGTCTGAATTCTGCGGGATGAGGCGAAGGCGGATGGCTGGTTGTCGGCTCGACCATCAAGTCACCGCCCTCTCACGTTTGAGCAGGATGAATCCATGAAATGGCGATCTCCACCAAAAACAGACGACGAGTTTGTGGAGACGGTCCGCAAAACGGTTGTTAGCTTCGAACGCTGGAAACCATGGTTGATTCCGTTGATCGCCGTTCTCTGCTTCGCGCCAGTGTTGACGTTCGTGATGATGTTCCAATTCCTTGCGGCACTTCTTGATTTGCTTGCAAACGCGGGCGGAAATCCAAATCGCCCTTTTGCTTGGGCAGGCTTCGCGATTGGATTGCCAGTCGGAATGAGCGTCGGAGTCAGCATCCATTCAGCATTCGCACAATTTGGTCAAATCATGTTCGGCTTACGTACCGAGCGACTCCTGCTGCGGTACTACGACGCATATCAACACAACAGTGGCGAGGAGTCCCCTTCGAACAATCAGGATGATCACTCAGAAGACCGTCACTAATGGTGCGACACGCCTCAAATCGGGGATTGCGTTGGTACAGCGATGTAGCGGCTGTGAGTTTTTGGAAACCCGAAGCGTCAGCGAGGGACCCAGTGCTCCCCGCAGATCACGATTCCCCCGGAATCCACGCGGGGTCCCTCGCTGACGCTTCGGGTTTCCATCGCGAAATCACCGGTCGTCCGAAAAAGGAAAACACACCCCCGTAGCGGAAATCGTGAGATTTCCGCCGACCGTGAACCCGCTTTGCCGGAAGTCTCACGACTTCCGCTACCCCTGTTCCTTGCGGTGTCGCACCACGAGACGTGCGGACTTATCCCCGTGCGTTTCCCGATGAACATTAGCCCGCGTTGAGCAGTGCCAGTCGCAGCAGGTTGAGCGCGGTTTTTGCCAGGCGGGCTTTGCCGATCGTGGGGTCGCCCAGCAGGTTCAGCGTCACCAGCCGCGAGGTGGTTTCGCTGGCGAGGGCGACATGGGCGAGGGGCGGCTCGTCGCTGGCGAGACTGGCGATTTCCGTTATGGCGAGGCCCCACGTCGCCCCCAATTGGTGGCGGGCCTCCTCGGCCATTTTTCGCGCCAGATCGGGCGAGTGACCGAGTCCCGACGTGTTCGGAAGCAGTCGCTCGCGAATCGTCCCGCTCGGCAGGACGAGCCCTCCGAGGTACGGGCTGGAGGCCGCACTCTCCCAGGAATCCTCGATCGACGCCGACGTCAGCCACGACGACAGCAACCCTCCCGTCCCGGCCTCGACCGTGGCGAGCGTGGACCCAGTTTCGATCAGCAGTCGGGAGACCGCGTGCTGCAGTTCGTCGTCCTCTTGACCGAAGACATAATGCCCCAGGCGCTCGTGAATCAATTTCTCGGTCTCGGCAATCTTTTGTCGGCAGGCCGCATCTGACGGGGCCGACGTGACGATTCGCAATGTGATCGTCGCCTGATGGACGGTGATTCCCACCTCGGGGTCGCGACCGCGGGCGGTGATCTCCCCGAGCAATTCCTCGAAGGCCGATTCGCCGAGGCCGAAGCATTGAATGCGTTTCCCCTGAATCACCTCGCCCCCCGCCCCGAGGTCCATCAGCCGGGGACGAACCCAGTCGGCAAACATCGCCTTCATTTCCGAGGGAACCCCCGGAAGGGCGACAAGCCAGGCCGGAGACTGGCCTGCGCGAGGAACAGAGAGGGCGATGCCCGGCGCGGTCCCGCGGGCGTTGGGGACCACCTCGGCCCCCTGGGGGAACATCGCCTGAATCTGGTTGCGGGCGGGCATCTCACGCCCCCGGCGGGCAAACATCGCCTGAATCGTGGCGAGCGAGTCGGCATCGAGAACCAGCGGCACGCCCGCCATCTCGGCCAGCGCTTCGCGGGTGAGATCGTCGAGCGTAGGCCCCAATCCCCCGGTAATAATCACCAGGTCGGCCCGCTCTGCGGCGATGCGGAAGACGTCGATATTGGCGGCGAGGTCATCGGCCACGGTCGTGTGGTAACGCACGGGAATGCCCAGCGCTGCCAGTTCGAGCGACAACCACTGGCTGTTGGTATCGAGCTTGGCACCGGTGGTCAGTTCGGTACCGATCGCAATCGTTTCGGCGTGCATGGAAGGGAGCGATTCCCGAAAGGGGAGGAAACAGGGGCCCGGCCGGGCCGGAACGGATTACAAAAAGTCGATGAATGGCCAGCGATTCCGACGATTTTAGCCAATTTGTGTCTGGAGTGATTCCCCGGAACCCCTTATAGTCCGGGTGGTTTGGTGAATCCGGGTCGGCTCGGCTGGGGAGCTTTTGTCGACACGGTCATCCCAAGTTCGTTGTTTTGGGGCGGGTTTGTAGCCGCTGCGGGGTATTCCTCGCGACTGTTTCAGGCCCGAGTGGTTCGGTCGAATGTCCAGAGCGGCTGTGGGGCAGCCGCGCGGATGAATACCGGAACGCGTGGCTCTGAGATAACAACCCCTTCGGCAGGGAGTCAGCCGAAGCGGGGTCCGTTGCGCGTCGAGAGTCAGCAGGAAGCGAACCATGTCGTTCCACCAGATCCCCGCCGGGAACGCTGTTCCGCCCGCCGCGATTGGCGAAGGGTCGGTGCGTCCGGACGCGTCTGCCCCGACCGAAGCGACCGAACGGGCACGCGCTGTCTCGACACCCCGCCGCCACAGCCAGCGGACCCAGACCCTGCTCGGCGTGCAGATCGTCGGGACGGGCATGTACGTGCCCGATAACATCGTCACCAACGACGAGCTGATGGTCCGCTGGGGCTTCGACGCCGACTGGATCACGCAGCGAACGGGGATTCTTGCCCGTCGGCATGCCGCCCCCAACCAGGCGACAAGCGACCTCTGCGTGGAAGCCGCCCGCCGGGCGATTCGCAGCGCCAATGTCGATCCTTCGGAGATCGACCTGCTCGTCCTCGGGTCATTCACGCCCGACTTTGCCTCCTGCCCCTCGACCGCATGCCTCGTTCAAGACCGACTGGGCCTGGATGTGCCGGCGTTCGACGTTTCGGCCGCCTGCGCCGGATTCATGTATGCCCTGATCACCGCGGCCCAGTACGTCGCAACGGGCAATAGCCGCACGGCCCTCGTGGTCGGTGGCGACTGCAACAGCCGCATCGTCAACCCGCAAGATCAGAAGACCTACCCGTTGTTTGGCGATGGGGCCGGGGCTGTCATTCTGAAGCAGGGCGATCCGCACCAGGGCCTGCTCTGCTACCAGTTGGGGTCGGATGGCAGCGGGGGACCGCTGCTCGAACGCCCCGCCGGGGGAACCTGCCGACCGCTCTCCGAGCATGATCTGTTCGAGGGGCGGCACTACCTCGCGATGGATGGCCGCAACGTCTTCAAGTGGGCCGTCAACCTGCTGACCGAATCGATCGAGCTGGTGCTGCATCGCAGCGGCCTCACGGTCGACGATATCTCTCTGTTCGTGCTGCACCAGGCGAATGTGCGGATCATCAACGCCGCGATGGAGCAGTTGGGCGTCCCTTCGAAGAAGGTGTTTCTCAACCTGCAGAAGTACGGCAACACGTCGGGCGGTTCGATTCCGATCGCCCTCGACGAAGCCGTTCAGGCCGGACGTGTCCAGCGCGGCGACCAGATCGTGCTGAGCGGATTCGGCGCCGGCCTCGCCTGGGGCACGGGCGTGATGCGCTGGTAGCCGGGTGTGCCGGTTAACGCGGCAGCCACCGCGCGATACAATTCAATCGCGGCAGGGCGTGAGTCTGCCCGAAGCGGCGGCTGGTATGCCGACCTGAAGTTGCGGGACATGATCTTCGCAGGGACTGTGTGTGCCACTGGCTTCGCCAGTGCGAGCGGGAGCACGCAATCACGGCACTGGCAGAGCCAGTGGCACACAACCGATCAGATACCTGCTGTCTGAATCCCTACCCAAGCGCCGCTCCTGACGTCTAAAGGCAGTCGCCAGGTGCTGCGCTGTTCACAGTCAGGATTCAGACTCGAACAGCATCGCCTCGATCGTCAGGCCGGGCCCAAACCCGAGCGCGACGACCGGGCCTTCCAGCGGCTCCTGTTTCAGTCGGTTGAGCAGAAACAGGATCGTGGCCGAGGACATGTTTCCGTACTGCGCCAGAATCTCTCGCGCCGGAGCGATGGCTTCTCCGGGCAGGGACAGCGCATTCTTGCAGGCATCGAGAATTCGCGGGCCGCCCGGATGAATGGCCCAGCCGTGAATCGCGTCGATGGTCAACCCTTCCTTCTCCAGAAACGTCTGCGTCCAACCCGACAGGTGCGTTTCGATGAGCGCGGGCACCTTCTGCGACAGCGTCATCTCGAATCCGTTGTCGCCAATGCTCCAGCTCATGGCGCTGGTTGTGTTCGGCAGCAGGTGAGAGTCGCTGCGAATCAGTTCGTATTTGGCATGCGCTGGCAGACTGCAGGCCGAGGCGCTGCGGCAGACCGCCGCTCCGGCCCCATCGGCAAACAGGGCATTGGCAATGACTTTGTCCATCGACCATCCGTAGTGATGGTGCAGGCTGCACAGCTCAACGGAACAGACCAGGACAACAGCGTTCGGGTCGGAATCCACGAACGCTTTGGCCACCCTCAGGGCGTTGAACGAGCCATGACAGCCCATGAAGCCGACATGAGTTCGCGCGGTATTCGGGCGGAGGCCGAGTTCCTGGATGAGTCCAATGTCGAACCCTGGGGCGTAGAACCCGCTGCAGGAGACGGTGACCAGATGAGTAATATCACTCACGTCCTGATCGGACTGAGCCAGCGCCTCTTCGCAGGAATGCATCGCAAGAGCCAGGGCATGCTGCTCGTACTTCTGCATCCGTTCGCGCGTCGTGGGGCCGCGGTCTTCCGGGGCAACGCGTGGCTGAAAGAAGTCGGCGGCTTCAACACGTGTGTCGATCGGTTCATCCAGCAGCACGGTGCCGCGCTCCTGGACCCCGGCTCCCTGGTAGATCAGCTCCATCACCCGCCGATGATCATCCGAATTGCAGCAGAACTGATGCGTCGCCGCATACGCGTCCGATTGAGAAACTCGTCCTTTGGGGATTGCGGTGCCCAGGCCCGTGATGACCATCGTCATGAGACATTTCCTTGCTACGAACAATTGTGACAGTGAAATGGCGTGACAAGGGCTAGACCGCTCTCATTCTTCCCGCCGCTCTCCGCATTACTTCGAGATGTCGAGTGGATGGACGTGCGATCTGCCTGTTCTCTAAGCGAAGCGCTTCGTGACCGGCGACTCGCCCCGAACGATTTGCAGTTCCGTCGGCGCGCAAAAAAAGCCGACGTGAAAGAACACCCGAGGGTCCCCTTCCACGTCGGCTTATTACCTACCACGCCCCCCGATCTGGCCGGGCTGCGCCGTATCTAATCTTCCGCGTAATTACTCATCCGCATGTTGAATCATCCGCACATCCTGCGAACCAATTCCAACTTTTGAGACGCCGTCATCGTAACGCTCAAGCCGCAGATAACAAGGATGCAGTCTTCCATTTCCAGCGGCGGGCGCCCTCGAAAAGATCTCGGCTCGGGGTGAAACACCACAACTGGGCAGATCCGTGCCGGGTACCGAACGCGGTCATTTTCCGAAGAGTGCGGGGAAACGAGCATTCATTTTGCTGAACCCAAGACCAGATCAAGGTCACGACCGGCTTCGCATTCGGAGATCAGGCACCTATGGGTGGTTTTCCCTTGCCCGGTGCGACCACCGGTCTAACTGATCGCTTCTGACGTTTCCGGTGATCGCTTCGGGGCCTGAGGCGTGCTCAGCCGGTCGAACAACGCTACCAATCGGTCGATTCCCACAGGCAACAATGCCCCAAGCATAAAGTAAGCCGCGGTGACCGCGAACCACATACGAAAGGTGCTCCAAGTAATGGCGAGGAGTACAAATGGTGAGACCAGAATCATCAACGGTAGTCGGAATGCGAGGTAGGGCGTCAACACCACGTCCAATACATAGGGGCGAATGGCGAGATCCCCTGGCGTCCATCGATTGATCTGCACAAGCAGCGAATACAGGACCAACGGTCCTATCAGCGTCGTCGCACAACCCCATCGAATCGCGGTAGGAAGAATAGGCTCCAGCGGCATAAGCGGACTCCTCGATTCCCGCTTTGGGAATGTCGAGCCTCGGGAGTCAGCTTTCCGCGAAGAATCGGGCACGCTCGGTGGGCGGGGGGCCTGAGACGCCGCTGGATCGGTCGGGTAAACGCCGTCATCAGAGGTGGTCATCGAGACTCTCACGCAGATGAAATTCCTGGGCCGGCACTCCTGTCTATTGACCCGTAACATACCACGAACCCGAACTTGGGTCGCGGGTGACTTGGGCAGTGTCGGACGGCACGGCGAACTAGGTCGGGTTGCCTTGGTCGATCGCTGATGAAACACAGACGTCGGCGCCGTTGGAACGCTCACGCGTTCCGCTACAAATTGATGCGGAGGGCGCGCGGACGCAGCGTAAATTTGACCATTCCAGTAGCAACGATCTCGCCGGGAAAAAGACGCATCCCGCTACCGCGGCGTACTGGTCATTTTGACGTCGTCGACGGCGAGCGTGCCTGTCGCCCCATTGAGTCCGATCCGGACGATCGCCTCCCGCGCGCGGGGTGGCACCGGGATCAGTTCCGACACCTTTCGCCACGGAAAACTGCCCGTCCATGGGCCGATCACTTCCTCTCCGACCGGCTCGCGATCGGGGCCGAAGTAATGCACGATCAGCCCCGCCTTCTCGTACGCCGTCGCCCCGTTGCGGATATCGGTCGCGCGCGCCTGCAGGCTGATCCGCAGCGAACTGACCTTCGACCCATCCACCGCCATCCCCTGCAGCATCTGCGCACCCCGGCCGCCATCCGTGTTATCGAACCGGACATACCGTCGCCCCTGCGGGGCCACCGTGTCGACGACCGTCAACTGCCGCTGGTAGTACCAGCCCTCAACCGCCCCGACCTCGGCCGCTCGAACGTTCTCCGCCCCCTCGGCCCCTTCCGCTCCCGCCTGCACCAGCAGCTCGAAATCGCCGTTCCGCAGCTCGGGCTTCGTCGGGTCTGGCTTCACCTGCCGCTTTTCCTCCGAGATGCCCGTCATCGGCACGAACAGCGCGGGGAGCAGCTTCGTCTGCTTGAGCACCCCCTCCCGCTTCTCCAGCAGATAGAACACCTGCGAGTACCGTTCCCCCAGCGGAATGATCATCCGCCCGCCTTCCTTCAACTGCTCGACCAGAGGTTGAGGAATGCTCTCCGGCGAGCAGGTGACAATGATCTTGTCGAAGGGAGCTTTCTCCGGCCAGCCCTTGTAGCCATCGCCCACCTTGCATTCGACGTTGCGATAGCCCTGCTCACGCAGCACCTTCGCGGCCTGCCTGCCCAGCGGCTCGACGATCTCAATCGTGTAGACCTCTTTGACAACGTTCGACAGGATCGCCGCCTGGTAACCGCTGCCCGTTCCGATTTCGAGCACCCGATCCGTCGGCTGAGGATCGAGCGACTCGGTCATGTAGGCCACGATGAACGGCGGAGAGATCGTCTGCTTGTGACCGATCGGCAGCGCCTGGTCGAGGTAGGCATAGGGCCGCAACTCTTCGGTGACGAACTGATGCCGGGGAACCTGCCGGGCCGACTTGAGGACCGCCTCGTTCGTGACGCCTTCCCGGGCGATCTCTTTCTCGACCATCCGCAGCCGGGCTTCGGTGTACTTGCGCGGTTCGTCGGCCGCCCGCGTCGCCACCCCGCTCACGTGCACGACCAGCGCGACGCCTAGCCACAGCCCCGCACGAAACCGACGAGACCGCCGCTCCGAATTCGTCACAGAGGGCACCTGGGAAGCCAACGTGTCACCACATTTCGCCCGATCACCACACATGGTTCGCTCCTTGCGTTCCCTCGCCGCGGCCCAATCCACTGTCCATCCCACCGAGTCCTTCGACTCCGCACCGATCGTATCGAAACCAGCGCGATTCGATGAGTCGAATTTTCCGGGCGCATCTCCGGGTGTTTGGAAGAATTTGTTCACCACCAAGGCACCAAGAGCACCAAGGAAAGGCGAAGCCAGCGACAGGACGACGCCCATCGGGAAAATCCTTCAGCGAACAGAAAGCCGGCGAGCCGACCCTGTGAGGGGTCGGTGGAAACCTTCGATTCCTTGCAGACGTGAAAAGCAGTCGCAACCGATTGTGTCGATAACGGGATCGGTCGATTCGTCACCGTCGCACCGTGACCAGCGGTATTCACCGACGTCTGACAGGGTCGGCTCGCCCGACACACTCTTTTGTTACGCTATTTCGTCCCGCGAATCTGTCTACTCAGTAGAGTTGGTTTTGTCTTTCCTTGGTGCTCTTGGTGCCTTGGTGGTCACCGAGCCTCTCGGCGCGACCCGTGAATTCAACGTTCCTTTGCGACGACTCCTCTTCGCTGGCCCCAAGGTGTCTGCCGTGTGGAAACCACTCCTGAGTGCCCTGCTGGTTCAAGCGGGCTGGTTCGCCTGTGCGTTCGAGCCTGTCTGGAACCGGCCGGGGTTAGGGGCCGGGTTCGTGGCGCTGGTCGTGGCCGTGCATCTGCTGCTGGTGCCGCAGCGGGCGGCGTTCGTTCGCTGGCTCGCCTTCGCGGCAGCCTGGGGAACCGTGGTCGATTCGTTGCAGGCGGCCCGTGGCGTGCTGCTGTTTCATGAACCGCTCGTCGGCGGGTTCGTCTGCCCGCTCTGGTTCTCCGCCCTCTGGGTCAATTTTGCCTGCGTCTGGCCACTGACGCTTAGCTGGCTGGCGCCGCGCCCCACGCTCGCCGCGACGTTGGGATTGTTCGCCGGTCCCGCCAGTTACTACGGCGGGGCGGCCCTCGGAGCACTGGCGCTGGGTCAACCCGTCGAACGCTCGCTGCCGCTCATCGGGTTAGCCTGGGCCGCGTCCATGGCCGTCTGGTGCCGCGTCGCCACGCAGATCCACCTGTTTGGCGCCGGGCCGGGGGGCAGTGACGCTCGGGGCTCCGGCAATTGACGCTCGCCGGGCGCTCGGCACGATCAAACGGCTCGCCTCACCCGTCTGCCGCCGGTCACGTCCTCCCCAACCCACCCTCCCGCCATTCCCCTCCACAGAGCTTGATCTGCCTTTCCTTGGTGCCTTTGTGCCTTGGTGGTGCCACAAAACGTCCCAACCTGCCCGACCTCGTCTCGCACTCCGACCCCGACCGGTCAGGCGGAATCGGTTTCCGACAGCGTCTCGTTTCGGTACAACGCTTCCTTGCGGAATTTCCACGCGGGGCAGGTTGATTGTCCCGCGTTTTTGCTTGATGAGTGAGAGCGCGTCGGTGGCCCCGCGGGGCCGCCCGAGGATCCGTCGGATTATGCCCTGGCCCCTGGAACGAATTCGGAACATCGGGATCATCGCCCATATCGATGCGGGCAAGACCACCACGACCGAGCGCATCCTCTACTACACCGGCGCTTCCCACCGGATGGGGGATGTCGACGACGGCACGACCACCACCGACTTCGATCCCGAAGAACAGCAGCGCGGCATCACGATCTACTCGGCGGCGATCACCTGCCAGTGGAAAGACATTCGCATCAACATCATCGATACCCCCGGCCACGTCGACTTCACGGCCGAGGTCGAGCGCAGCCTGCGCGTGCTCGATGGTGGCGTCGTGATCTTCTCCGCCCGCGAAGGGGTCGAAGCCCAAAGCGAAACCGTCTGGCGACAAGCCAACAAGTACCGCGTCCCCCGCATCTGCTTCATCAACAAGATGGACCGGATCGGCGCGAGCTTCGAGCGGACGTTCGGCGAAATCCGCGACCGCCTGCACGCCAACCCCGTCGCCGTGCAGATCCCGATCGGCCGCGGCTCGCCCCCCGATCCCGACGCCCTCACCGGCGTGATCGACCTCATCGAGATGAAGGCGCTCTACTGGGAAGAGGGGACGCAGGGCGAGAAGTGGACCGTCGCCGACATCCCCGAATCGCATGCCGATGTCGCCGCGGAATGGCGTGCGACATTGCTCGATAAGGTGAGCGCGTTCGACGACGAAATTCTGAACCTCTTCGTCGAAGAAGCCGAGATTCCCCCGGCGCTCGTCCACCGCGCCCTCCGCAAGGCGACGCTCGCCCTCGAACTGCAGCCGGTCTTCTGCGGGACCTCGCTCAACTACATCGGCGTGCAGCCGCTGCTGGATGGCGTGTCCGCGTATCTCCCCAGTCCGCTCGATCGACCGGCCGTGGAAGGGATGAATCCCACCGCCAAGAAAGGCCCTGTCGCCGAGAAGCGCGCCCCCTCGGTCAAAGAACCGTTCTGCGGACTGATCTTCAAAATCCAGAGCGACGCCCACGGCGACCTCTGCTTCGTGCGGGTCTACTCGGGCGTGCTGAAAGGTCGCTCGCGACTGCTCAACCCCCGCACGGGGAAGAAGGAGATGATCACCCAGCTCTGGCAGATTCAGGCCGATCGCCGCGAGAAGATCGAGGCCGAGTCCGCCGAGGCGGGGGAAATCATCGGTGTGACCGGCCCCAAGGAGATTGTCACCGGCGACACGCTCTGCGAGCCGAACAACCCGATCGCGCTGGAAAGCATCGTCTTCCCCGAGCCGGTCATTTCGATGGCGGTCGAACCGGAGTCGAGTGCCGACCGCAAAAAACTGGCCGAAACACTGCAACTGCTGGCCCGGCAGGACCCGACGTTCCGCGCCCGAATCAACGAAGAGACCGGCCAGACAATCATCAGCGGGATGGGTGAACTGCACCTTGAAGTGATCCGCCACCGCATGGAGCGCGACTTCAAACTGAACGTTCGCGTCCACAAGCCGCGGGTCAGCTATCGCGAAACGATTCGCAAGACGGTCGATGTGGAAGGCGAGTTCAATCGCACTGTCGGCGGCGTCTCGCAGATTGCGAACGTCCGCATTCGGATGGAGCCCTTCAGCTCCGACGAAGCGATCACCCTGCGTAGCGAGATGCCGCCGGGCGTTCTTCCCGAGGCGTTCGTCCAAGCGGTCTTGCATTCGCTCGGCAGCGAGGCGGAGGGCGGCGGGTCGCTCGGCTTCCCGCTGATGCAGGTGAAGATCACGCTGCTCAATGCGAGCTGCAACGACCCGGTCGTGGCCGAAGTCTTCCTGCAGAATGCCGCCGTGGATGCCGTGCGCAAGGCGGTTTCCGCGGCCGGGATGATGCTGCTCGAACCGGTGATGAAGCTGGAGGTGGTGGTCCCCGAAGAGTTCCTGGGGAACATCCACGGCGACTTGAACGCCCGCCGGGCGACGGTGGTCGGGTCAGAGCAACGGGGCGACCTGCATCAGATCACGGCCGAGGCGCCGCTGGCCGCGATGTTCGGTTACTCGACGCAGGTCCGCAGCCTGTCCCAGGGCCGGGCCTCGTACTCGATGGAGCCGCTCAAGTACCAGGAAGCGCCCAAAGACGTGCTCGACGCCATGCTCGGCTAGTGCTCGGTCACCGCAGGGAACATTGGTAGCGGAAGTCGTGAGACTTCCGGCGAAGCGGGCTAACGCCCGTCGGAAAACTTACGTTCTCCGCTACGAGGCTTCGCGTTTCCAACAACGCACAACCTCTTCCCGCTGCCGGAACCTCCCCCGCCAAGCCAGCGAATCAGCCCGCCTTCGGCTCGAATTCGCCCGCTTTGTACCGGGTCCAATAGTCGTCGAGATCGCGTCGGATCTTCCCGCTGAGCAGCACCACGCCAAACAGGTTGGGCACCGCCATGCCCAGGATCATCAGATCCCCGAAGTCCAGCATCTGGGTCGCGGTCACGACCGAGCCCAGGAACGTGAACACCAGGAAGATGATGCGGTACGAGAGCGACGCGCCGTCGCCGAACAGATAGGCCCAGCAGCGCTCCCCGTAATAGGACCACGAGATCTGGGTCGAGTAGGCGAACAGGAACACGATCAGGCTGAGCAGGTAGGGAAAAATCACTGACTGCGAGCCGAACGCCTTCGACGTGAGGGCCGCGCCGTTTTTGCCGGCGATCAGCGGAGCGAGTTCAGGGTTCGTGCGGTCGTACGAGTTCGTGATCACCATCACCAGTGCGGTCATCGTGCAGACGATGACGGTGTCGATGAAGGGTTCCAGCAGGGCGACAATGCCTTCGCGAACCGGATAGGGCGTTTTCGCGGCCGAGTGGGCAATGGCCGCCGAACCCACCCCGGCTTCGTTCGAGAAACTGGCCCGCTGGAAGCCGATCACCAGGACACCAATCATGCCGCCGTAGATGGCGTCGGGGGCAAACGCGCTGCGGACGATCGTGACGACCGCGTCCGGAATGAGGGCCACGTTCATT
>JAIXZD010000148.1 GCA_027489895.1 Planctomycetaceae bacterium | reverse complement strand
GCGTCGCGCCCTTTTCCTTTTGCGCTTCGACCAGTTTGTTGATCCAGCGGTCGAGCAGTTCGCGCTGCGTTCCGAATTCAAGGAACACGACGCCGTAAAACTCGCCTTCGTCCATCGGCAGCACGGCCACGGCCAGCTCTCCCGCGAAGAGCGAGGTCGCTTCTTCGATGGTCAGACCCGAGTTCGCTTCGAACTGATCAGCCATCGATTTGGTGAAGTAGGTCTTGATCTCTTCGATGAACGGCTGCGAGGCGGGGTCTTGAAACAGCTTGCCGAACGACGAGGCGAGAAACCGCTCTTTGAGAACGGGCACGCTGGGAACGCGGAGATAGGCGAGGCTGTCGCGCGGAATCCGTTTTGCGACGGGGATCTTGTCGGCGGCGGAACAGGCCCCCGCGATCCCCAGTGCCAGGACCACAACAAACATTCGCCACACGTGCGACAGAACTGGAAGGCCGCGCATGAAGTCATTCCCGAGAAGAAGTGGAATCGTCTGCCACGGGGTTGGCCCCCTGCCCTGCTCTCACTGCAGAGACCCCGAGTGTAGACTCAATCCGCCCAGGCACGCGAGGCGAGCCGGGCTTTGCGGCTTTTGTTGACCACCAAGGCACCAAGGGCACCAAGGCAAGGCAAGCAGCGGCTTGGAGGTCTGCGGGCGATTGGGTGGGGCGATTGGGGGGCGTTTTGGGACAGGCGAGCCGACCCTGTGAGGGGTCGGTGAAACATGGGGCGGGCGGGGACGTGCTCTCCGATGTGCCATGCTTGCACCGTTTCGGGGCAAGCATGAGAACCAGGGAAGGCGTGCCCTTCACGAAATCTCGCTGCAGTCGAGACGAATCGTGTGTTGGCCCCCAGGCATGCTTGCCCCGCAAAAGGCGGTGCAAGCATGGCACACCGAGCTCCTTAAACGAGCGCCAGCTTCCACCGACCCCTGACAGGGTCGGCTCGCCTGGTGTGCGCAACACTGGCGATGCTCAACACCCGCCCTTCTCAACGGCGCATCAGATGCGGAAGTTGAGGGTTTGCCGGATGTAGCGCCAGGCCCAATCGCCCAGGGAGCGCTTGGCGACGAGGAACCGCGCCCGCCCCCGCATGCCCGATTTCAAGAGCTTCGCGTCTTCGTCCAAGAGCACCGTTGCCTGGTAGGCGATGCTGGTCAGCCGCTCCCGGCCTTCTTTGTCGGTCACGGTGGGCAGGTCGCCCCCGGCCTTGTTCGTCAGCGGCTGCGGGGCGAGTTCGAGATGCCGCTCGCCGATTTCGGCGACCGTCCCTTTGAAGACCTTATCGGGCAGGTCATCCAGCTTGATCCGCACTTCGCCGCCCACGCGAATGTCGTTGCGGTCGGCCTGGTCGACCACCAGCACGGCCTGGTACCGGTCATCGGGAGCGATCGACAGGATATGGACCCGCGGTTCGAGCATCGCCCCCAGGTTGCGCGGTGAGAGCGGCGTGCCATGCCAGCGGGGCAGTTGCGTGCGCATGTTGTCGAGCATGGCCGCGGGGGTGCGGGGGGCTTCGACCACCGTCCCGGAGATCGGGGCGACGAGCGTCAGCTTGGCGAGCTGGTCTTCGTAGTCGGCGATCTGTTCTTCGATCGTTTCCAGCTTCTCTTCGGCGAGACGTCTGCGGGCCGGTTCTTCGAGGAGATGCAGGACTTCAATCTCCTTAATCTGCACGTCGCGCTCACGTTTGAGGTGGGCGTACTGCTGCTGCTTTTCGAAGTTGTCGAGCCGGGCGATCACGTCCCCGGCGGCGACCTTCTGCTCGGGCCGGGCGTTCACTTCGACCAGTTCCCCGGGCGTGATGGTGTAGACATGGGCGACTTCGTGCGGCTCGATGACGAGGCCGGCTTCGAGGCTCCACGGGAACGGGACCATGAGGGCCAGCCCCACGGCGGTTGCGAGGAGTGTCAGCGAGACGGTGATTTTGGTCTTGCTCAAGGGATCTCTCCGGGGGGCCGAGACGAGTTTCCACACGCCCCAGACCAGACTGCCAACCATCGACACCAGCGAAAATACAGCGAGGGCAATCCCCAGGCTCTGCAGTTCGTACGGTTTCAGGAATGAATAGAAGAACAGCAGAATCGCGAACATGATGACCCACTTGTAGCACCAGGCGGCGATCGCGAAGAGCACAAACCAGTGCTGGCCGGTCTGGGGCATGAAGGGGTCGGGCCGCGACTCGATCCCCAGGCAGTGCCACGCGAATTTCTCGCGGAGCATCTTGTCGGCCTTGGGGCGCAGATTCGGAATTTCGAGGTAGTCCGACAGCATGTAGTAGCCGTCGTAGCGCATCAGCGGGTTGGCGTTGAAGATGACTGTGCTGATCGTTGAGACGAAGAACAGGTTGAGGCAGGCATGATGGAACCAGCCCGGCTCGGAGAAGTACCAGCCGAAGACCGCCAGCGAAGAGAGAAACACTTCGACGTACATCCCGGCCGCACCGATCATGATGCGGGCCCATTTGTTCTTCAGCAGCCACGAGTCGGAGACATCGCAGTAAAGGGCGGGGCTGAGCACCAGCAGCATCATGCCCATCTCATGGCATTCGCCGCCGTAATGCTTGCACGAGAGGCCGTGGCCGAACTCGTGCAGCACCTTCGCGCCGCCCATGATGAACCACATCGAGAGGATGTTCTGCCAGCCGAAGAACTGCTGGAACTCCGGGATGCGGCGCTGGAATTCGTCAAACTCGACGAGCAGCAGCAGCGAGGCGGAGAGAAACGTCACCGTCCAGAGGAAGAACCCGATCGGCTGAAAGATCCACCGCGTGAACGGCAGCATCGCGGCGAGCGTGCGGTCGGGGTCCCAGCCGGGCAGGCGGACATAGAGAATGTTCTGGATCGTCTTCCAGACCTTCTGGCGGAAATTCTCTTCCCGCAGCTTGAGCAGCGCCTGCCCCTGGCCATAGCGTTCCGAGAGGACCAGCCCGGACTTGTAGAGATCGCTCACCAGCGACTGGATTTCTTCGAGCGTCAGGTGCGACGACGGGAATTCGACCTGGAACGCATCGCGGACCTGTTCGAGCGAGCGTTTGCCGTCGAGCAGTTCCAGAATCTTGAACTGCTCGGCCTGAAACCGGAAGTACTTGAGCGCGACGGGGTCCTTCACCACCCAGGAGGGCGTCCGCTGATACGGCACCCGCACGACTTTGAGGTCGGGTCGCATCCGCATCGGAACGGGACGCTGGGATGACGGGAGCATCGACGCGGCAGTGCTCATGAATTCCCCGTCCCCGATTTACCACCAGCGGCGTACTGTCAACTCGTAGGGTGGGCACTGCCCACCAGCGCTCACCCGTTTCCAACCACAAACGATGTTTCGATTCGCTGAGGCGTGTCCCGCCCGTTTGTTCCGAATGTCAGATTCAACCGAGCGTCCACCGGCGAACCGAAATGGGTTTTGGCGGTTGATTGCCGGTGAGCGCTGGTGGGCAGTGCCCACCCTACGCCCAGTGGCCGCGTCCACTTGAAATCAGGTTACTTGCGGGCGGTTTTGGCGGGTTCGCCGCGTTGAATTGTCATCCGCGCGGTTGCCCCGGCCCGCAGCACGTTGGCCGAGTTGTCGACCTCGGCCCAAACCCGCACGTCGTTCGTCACCGGCTGGGCCTTCACGTCGACAAACACAATCTTCCCCGCGAACACCTGCTGTTCTTCGGGAAGGTCGACATCCGGCAAGTCGAGCTGGACCGAGACGCTGGCTCCGGGTTTCACCGAGAAGACATCCTGAATCGGGATCGCCCCTTCGACTTTCACCCGGCTGGTGTTCGACAGTTCGAGAATGGGATCGCCTTCGCGAACCGCCTCGCCCTTCACCTTGTAGACCCGCGTCACCGTCGCTTCGAACGGGGCATCGACGCGGAACAGTTTGAGGGTCGCGGCCGCTTCGTTCTTCTTCATTTTGGCAATGTCGAACTGATGCTGGGCCTGTTCGATCTGCAACACGCCCCGCTCGGCCGCGAGCTTCATCTTCTGGACTTCGATTGCCGGGTAGGTTTTCGCGTTGCGGCGGTTCGCTTCGACGTAGGCTTCATGTTCGGCCTGGGCGACCTCGGCCGCCTTGCCGGCATAGCGGATTTCAATGTCGTTTGAGGCCTCTTTCGTCGCGACATCGAGGGCCGCGCTGGCGACGTCGTCGACCAGCCGGGCGACGAGTTGGTCTTTTTTGACGACGTCCCCTTCCCGGAACAGGACATC
>JAIXZD010000567.1 GCA_027489895.1 Planctomycetaceae bacterium | reverse complement strand
GCACCGGCCGGCGGCTCACCTTCGAGAAGACGAGCTCGCAGACCTCATGGACGTCGGCTTCGTACTCGGCGATCCAGTCATGCCCGGTGATCCCCGCATCGAGCACGCCCTGTTCGACATACCGCGCCATCTCCTGCGCGCGAATGAGTAGACACGAAATCTCGGGATCGTCGATCTCGGGGTAGTACGAGCGCGACTGAAACTTGATCGTGTAGCCGGCCTTTTTCATCAGTTCGGCGGTGGCTTCCTGCAGACTGCCCGCGGGCACTCCCAGCTTCAAGACGTTGTCTGCCATCACTCACATCCTTCACGTGACTGTCAATCGGAACCGGCCCATCGAAACCGGTCGTTCGAGAACCAGGATCGTCTCCGCCGGAGCGGGCTACGACTTGTGATACACCGTCGCCGGGTCGAACACCCGTTCGCCCACCACCTCGTACGCCCCGCCATCGGCCGAGAGCTTGCGGAAAAAGCAGGTGCGATATCCTTCGTGGCAGGCCGCCCCGCCGATCTGATGCACTTTCGCCAGCAGGGTATCGGCGTCACAGTCGAACCACAGCGACCGCAGTTCCTGGACGTTGCCGCTCTCTTCCCCCTTCCGCCACAGCTTGTTCCGGCTGCGACTGAAGTAGACCACCCGGCCTGTACGCAGCGTCTCCGCATACGCCTCGGCGTTCATGTACGCCAGCATCAGCACATCGCCCGTCGCTTCGTCCTGGGCAATCACCGGAACCAGCGGCGTCTTCTCAAAATTCGGACCAACCACACCCGCACCCTGTTTCTACACCGTTTACCTGGATTCTGTTTCGGGACTCGTGCCACACTTCGAAAACCGGCAAGGCTACCGTCCCCAAGACCTGCAGGCCAGCAGATTCCTCGGCCAACCCCCATCCAATGGGAGCCGGAAACATCAGCGCCCGCAGGGACGCTCCCGATACACCCGAGAACACCCCCACTCCTATGAAAAGTCCATATTCAAACAGCGCTTACAACTGCCCGCGGTAGCGCACGAACGCTTCCAGCGCGAAAAACTCCGGCAGCCCAAAGCTGTTGTAGACCGCCGACGTGTTCTTCGTTCGCTCTTCCGCGCGTAGCCAGAACTCCCGCTTGTCGGCTCCGGGGAACAGCGGCGCGTCTTTCTGCGATTCGTGGCGGAAGATCGCCTGTTTCTTCCGATCGACCACTTCAGGAGACAGCGGGATCGCTCGCTCGATCTCGTGCGGCTCGTACTCCTGCCACGCCCCCCGATACAGCCAGACTTCGGGCTGAAACCCTTCCGGCTCGACCACGGCGAGCGCCTGCAGAATCGCCTTCGCGCACATCCGGTGCGTGCCGTGCGGGTCCGACAGGTCACCCGCCACGTAAATCTGGGCCGGGTTCAGCGACCGCAGCAGATTCGCGATGATGTCCACATCGGCCTGGGTGATCGGTGCCTTCTCGACTTTCCCCGTCTGGTAAAACGGCAGGTTCAGGAAGTGCAGCTTGTCGGCCTTCACCCCCGCAATCAGAGCCGCGAGCGTCGCTTCGGTCTTTCGAATCAGCCCCTTGATGAACTGAATCTCCGCCGAGTCGCACGCCCCCGGCTTCTTCGAAGCGAGGTCCTGCTTCATCTTCGCATAGATCGCCCGGCTCTTGTCGGTCGCCGTGCCCAGGTACTCCTCGAGTTCCGACATGAAGTCGATATGCCGGTCGGCGTCGTGGTCGAACACCGCGATGTTGCCGCTCGTCTGATAGGCGATGTGCACATCGTGCCCCTGGTCGGCCAGCGTGATCAGCGTGCCCCCCATCGAGATCACGTCGTCATCGGGATGCGGACTGAACACGATCACCGTCTTGCGGTCCGGACCCGCAGGCTGCGTGCAGATGCCGTTCAGCAGTCCGTTGAACACCCGCTGCCGGATCGCCTCGACCGGGCCGTTCTGTGCGAGCAGATCGTGCAGATGATTTTCGCGGAAGTCATGGCCCGAAAGCTTCAGAATCGGCTTCTGCAACTCGCGACAGAGCCAGAACACGGCCTTCTTCTCGGCGACCGGCGTCCAGTCCACCCGTCCGACCAGCCAAGGCGTTTTCACCGCCGTCAGGTGCGAGGCCGCCGCCTCGTCCACCACGAACGTCGCATGCGGGTGCTTCTGCAGGAAGCTCGCGGTCACTTCGTCCGTCACTTCCCCTTCCACCGCCTTGCGCACGACCGGGGCCTTATGCTCGCCCAGGGCCATGATGATGATCTTCTTCGCCGCCAGAATCGTCCCGACACCCATCGTCACCGCATGGGTCGGCACGTTCTCTTCGCCGAAGAAACTGCTCGAGGCATCGCGCCGCGTCTGCGGGTCGAGCGTCACCATTCGCGTCAGGCTGTTGCGCGAACTGCCCGGCTCGTTGAAGCCGATATGCCCCGTGCGGCCGATCCCCAGCAGTTGGAGTTGAACCCCGCCCGCCTTTTCAATCAGCCGCTCGTACTCGTCGCAGAACGCGTCGACATCCTCCGGAGCGATATCGCCCCGCGGAATGTGGATGTTCTCTTCCGGCACGTTGACGTGATCGAAGAAGTTCGCCCGCATCCAGCGGTTGTAGCTGTGGATCGAATCGGGCGTCATCGGGAAGTATTCATCCAGGTTGAACGTGATCACCTGGCTGAAATCGAGATCTTCCTCTTTGTGCTGGCGGATCAGCTCGCGGTAAACGCCGATGGGCGTTGACCCGGTCGGCAGGCCCAGCACAGTGGCCACTCCCGCCGAGTTGTTCTCCCGCACGAGGCTCGCCACGACCAGCGCGACATGGCGGTCCGCGTCGGCCGCCGTGCGGAACATCAGAGTCGGCAGCTTCGTATGCCGCAAATACTGCGACTGGGGGGCGGTACGGGGCTTCGCGGCGGTACGACTGATCGTGGTGGCCATGTCCTGACAACAACCTTATGATCCGGGTTCACTGATGAATCGGCGACGACTGGCGGACCCCGGATGGACCCGTTCCGACGCGGACTGTTCGCGCGATTCCTGCATCACTTCTAGTTTACCCGACGGCCCCCCGACTCTCTATCACGCCCTCCGAGATTTCATGTCCGACCACCTGAAACCGACTCAGTCGCATCGAATTCTGGCGATCCATGCCCATCCCGACGACATCGAAATCACCTGCGCCGGAACGCTCGCCCTGCTGAAGCAGCGTGGCCACCACATCACGATCATCAACATGACCGCCGGCGACAAAGGCTCGGCCGAGATGGGCCAAGCCGAAATCGCCGCCGTTCGTCGTGGCGAGGCCCAGGCCGCCGCCAAACTCCTCGGGGCCGACTGCTTCTCCGGCGAGTTCCTCGACCTGGAAATCTGCCACGACAACCCCTCCCGCCGCCGCGTGACCGAACTGCTCCGCCGCACCCGGCCCGACATCGTCCTCACCGCCCCCCCGGTCGACTACATGAGCGACCACGAGGTAACGAGCCTCCTCGTGCGCGACGCCTGCTTCAACGCCTCGGTCCCCAACTACGCGACTCACCAGTGGGACCCCGCGAAGCCGCTCGACCACATGCCCTACCTCTACTATGTCGACCCGATTCAGGGGATCGACTGGTACGGGCAACCCCAGCTGTTCGACTTCATTGTCGACGTGACCACCACCTTCGAGCTGAAGCTCCAGATGCTCGCCTGCCACGCCAGCCAGCGCAACTGGCTGCTCAAGCAGCATGGCATGGATGAATACCTCGACAGTTGCCGCACCTGGAGCGGTGCCCGCGGCCAGCAGATCGGCGTCGCCTACGGAGAAGGGTTTCGGCAGCACACCGGCCACCCCTACCCCCACGGCAACCGCCTGCTCGAACTCCTGCGCGGGTAGGGTGGGCACTGCCCACCAATGCTCTGTTCGCCTTCGAGTCGGATTGAGGGTCGTCCTGCCCAAACCTGGAGTCTGATGCCATGTCGGTCCCGCCTCGCCCGTTTCAGGTCCGTCACATCGATCATGTGACGCTCGTCGTGGCCGATCTTGATCGCAGCCGCGCGTTTTATGTCGGCCTGATCGGAATGGCGGAGGTAGCCCGGCCGGCATTCAATTTCTCTGGCCTCTGGTTTCAGGCAGGGGCAACCCAGATTCATCTGATTCTCACGCACGACCAATCCGGTCCGGCCGGAATGGTGACGCCCCCGGTCAAGGCGTCTCCCGGACGAGTGCTGCACTTCGCCCTCGAAATCGACGATGCCCGCAACATCGTCCCGTGGCTCAAAGACCAGGGGGTTGTCGTCCGCGGCGGTCCCAGCCTGCGTCCCGATGGCTGCGTCCAGGTGTTCTGCGTCGATCCCGATGGCCACGTGGTGGAACTCTTCTCCCGACCCGCCTAAGGGCTTTCGCCCGTTAACGCCCGCACTGTGGCTGGACAAGTGCAAGCAGGTCGATCAGGTCCGCGATGACATGGTCGGCCTCGTGCGCATAGTCCGGTGGTTCACCCCGACTGAACAGCACCGTCCCGCACTCTGCCGCCCGGCCTGCCAGCAGATCGAACAGATAATCCCCCACCATCACACACTCGGATGGTGCCACGTCCCAACGCTCGCACAGCTTGAGAATGGCCGTTGGGTCGGGCTTATGCGGCGCATCGTCGCGGGTCATCACATCGCGTATCGGACACCCCAACCGTCCCAGCACCAGCTCCGTCGCAGGCCGTGAATTGCGGGTGACAATCCCCAGGGGTAGTTTCCAGGCACCGAGTTGGCCAAGCAACTGCTCGGCCCCGGCGATCCATTCCGCCCGCTCCGACCCCTCCCGTTCGTGACGGGCCAGCACCTCGTCGCACAGCGCGCGATGGGCCGGGTCGGTGACATGGGCGAGACTCTCCAAAATCGGCTGGTCGGGCGGCAGATGCATCTCGCGCTTCATCGCCACGTAGTCGAGTTCCGATTCGACGAGCGTGCCATCCATGTCAAAAATGACAGCGCGAATTCGCAGAGGCCAGGGCACGATCGACCACCAGGATAAGAAGGAAACGCAGTGAGTTGAAAAGCCTAGACCGCTCGGCCACGCAAGTCCACAGGCGACTCTCGTCTGGTCACCCTGCGACCGGAGTCGCACCCGAGTCGCACGGGGGTGATAACCGCAGGGTGCGCAGCAGGAGCGCTCCACCTCGTGCCGGAAACGCCCCTGCAACACGTTAGGCCAGATGGTTTTCGCACGTGCGCATCTGCTGGGAATCAATCTGTATCCGACTGGAATCGCGCCGGCTGATGCCGCGGTTCGGCGGTATCGATTGTGTCGATCACGACGCCGCAGTCGATCTCCATCACCACGTCTTCCAGCCGGCTCGCGGTGACACGGAACGGGAATCGCATTCTTCTCCCGGTCGCAGTTCAGAACTGTTACAGGCTTCCGGGTCGTGACGCGTCGGACCGAATCGGCTGAGTCGACCGACCAACTCCAACCTCATCCGCGAGATCGTTTGTTCCCGAGGGTTCCCGCCGCGAATGTCGACGACCACTGCCCCCTCGCCCGTCCCTCATTTGGACGCGGCCCCGGTCCTTTCACCGGTCATCTCCGATCAGTACGCCGCCACGGCCCGGACCTGGCTCCTCACGTTCGTGTGGGGCCTGCTGTTCATGTACTTCAGTTACACCCCCCTGTTCTTCAGCGACATCTGGGGACACGTCAACTACGGGCTCTGGATGCTCGACCATCGAGCACTTCCGCTGGAAGACCCCTTCACGCCGCTCGCGGAAGGGGTGCCGGTCGTCTGCACCGCCTGGGGCGGACAGGTCCTGTTCGCGCTCGCCGCTCGGTATGGTGGTGACGGGTGGGTCTCGAACCTGTTTGCCATCACGTCGCTGCTGACGATGGCGTTCCTCGTCCGGGCGTTCTATCACCGCACTGCAAGTCTCCTCGCCGCGCATGCCGGACTGTTGCTCGTCGCCCTGCTGATCGTCGGTCGACATGCGATCGTCCGTCCCGAAATCTTCGGTGGCCTGTCATTCGCGATTCTGCTCTGGCTGGTTTCGCGATCAGAACCCTACAGCGTGTTGCGGCGCATTCGCCCCGCAAGCGCGAGCGACCAGTCGAACGAGTCCAAAACGCCCTGGTCGCTCTGGCTGGGTGTGCCCGCGCTGTTTGTGGTCTGGGCGAACCTGCATGGCTCGTGGGTCGTGGGGATCGCGCTGTTAGGGGCTTGCTTCGTGGGCCGGGCCGCTGAGGTCGTCTGGAACCGCGGCTGGGCCGACTTGTGGCAGGACCGCTGGACACTGCGCTGGCTGCTGCTGACGGAACTGGCCGCTGCGGCCGTCCTCATCAACCCTTATGGAATCGAGCTGTATCTCAACGTGCTGACGTTCGGCTCGAACCCGAATCTGCGGGATATCCTGGAGTGGTATCAGCTCAAGCTGCTGGACCTCGAAGGACTGACGCTGATGGTGGCCGTCGTCATCACCCTCGCACTCTGGCGGCATTCGCCCCGCCCGATTCATCCCACCGAAGTGCTGCTGCTGGCTGTGTTCACCTGGTCGGTGGCCGGGTCCATCCGGATGGTCAACTGGCTCGCCCCGCTCTATGCATGGGCGATGGTCCCGCACCTCGCGTGGCTCGTCGATCGTCTCTGGGCGCGCTCCTCGGAGCTACGCGACTGGAACGAACTGCTCGAGTTTCGCTCGTTCCGACTGACTGCGGCCTGCCTGCTGACGGTCTGGGTCGCGTTTGCGTTCTCCCCGGCCAGCGACTTCCTCCTCGCGGCCAGACCCCGACCGGCCGACAAGCTCTATTCCAAAGGGACGCCCCTGGGCGCTATTGCCTTCCTGAACGAGCATGTTCCCGCCTCGGGGATGACGCTCACGCCGCAGTGGTGGGGCGACTTCGCCATCTACAAGGGCCCGCCCGCCTTGCGCGTGGTGATGAACACGAACGCCGTGCATGTCGCGCCAAGAAAGGTCTGGCAAGACTATCTGACGATGGCCAATCTGCGGACCGGCTGGGAACGCACGCTCGATCGCTACGCCGTCTCGACGGTCGTCATTCACAAAGAGAAACAGTCCTATCTCATTTCGGGGCTGAAACGTCAGGCCGCCTGGAAGCGCCTCTATGAGGATGACACCTCGCTGATTTACGGGCGGAAGCCGGTCTGGGCCGACACGCCCGCCGCCAAACCGTACCGCTCGCCTCGGAAAACACAACGTGAGGTGGCCGATGTTCGCTGACACCACTCCGACAAATCATCCATCGGCCGCGGATGGTGTTTCCCCGCACACCGAGACAACTGGCAAGGCGCCCTGGGCCTGGACCTGGATTCTCTTCGTCGCCTCGCAAGTGCTGCTACTGGCCGCGGGCGGCGTCTGGGCTGGCTATCAATGGCGGCAGGACCAGGCCCGCTACGCCCTGCCCCGCTTCCCGAAGGAGCCCCGTCGGGTTGGCCCGCTGCATGATCGTCCGAACGACGTCTCCGATGCCGAACTGTCGCGTCTCCTCTGGAAGCTGCGGCCCCGATTCCGTCAGCCGAAGTCGCAGGTCAATCATGTCGATCATGCGCTCCGCTTCTGGGGTGTCGAGGCGACGTTTGCCGACGAAGACTGCCTCTCGGGGGAAGAGATGCGGGCGCTGCTGCTCGATTATCGCCGCTTCAAGTCGAACTGGGGCGACGAGACCGAACCGTTCCTGAATCAGACTTCAACACACGGCGTTCGCGCCCGCGTCGCCGAAGGTGTCGCGACCGCCAGCCACGTCGATCACACGCTGGCGACGCTCGCCGAAGTGGGGACGCCGCTCGACTACCCGATCGTCCTCGATGACGGCGAAGCGAAGGTCTGGGACCTGTTGCGACAGGCCGTGCGCGATTTCAGCCTGAATCAGGTCGAATACGAATGGTCGGTCCTCGCGTTCGCGCTCTACACCCCCAGCCGGACCGAATGGTTCACCAGTGAAAAGCAGCGGATCAGCTTCGACCGGCTGGCGCAGCGGATCATGCGGCAGGACCTGCCCCAAGGCGTCTGCTACGGCAATCATCGGCTGTACACCCTCGCTGTTTTGCTCCGTCTGCAGGACGAAACGCCGCTACTCTCGGCCGGTGTGCAGGCCGAGGTGACGCAGTTTCTCACCGAGATGACCGCGCGGCTCGTCAAGAATCAGAAGGCCGATGGATCGTGGGACCGCGACTGGGCCGGTCCGCTGCCTGCCGGTTCAAGTGACGGGCCGGGGAGCAATCCCCTGGGCAATCGCATTCTGGCGACGGGCCACGCGCTGGAGTGGTGGGCGATCGCTCCCAAGTCGCTGCACCCGCCAGAAGAGACGCTGCAGCGTGGGCTGCGCTGGCTGGTGACGACGATCGACAAGCTCGACCGGCGGGGCGTCGACACGAACTACACGTTCCTGACGCACGCCGGTCGCGCCCTCGCCTTCTGGCGGAAACGCTGGCCCGCCGAGGTGACCCTCACGCCAGTGGAAGAGTTGCTCATCGAAGAGACGCCGGTTACCAACGGTGAACCAACTGCGGATGCCCCAGTCGCCACCGAAGCGCCCGCGGACGTCTCGACCGAATCGGCCACCACGGCCGAACCAGCCCCCACTGAACCGGTTGCTCCCGGATCCGAACCGCCCGGTGACCGCGCGGACTAGCGGCGGACAGGGCGGGAACCGAACCCGCGACACCAGGGTCTCAAGGCCTGTGACGACTTGCTATTGCATCGAGTGGTGCAGTTGTTGATCTTACTAAAACTCTGTCGTTTTCAGCACAGAGGAAAGGCATGCCTTCGCCCTTCCACTGGACTACCGACGTGGTCGACCTGTCGAGCGGCCACCGCACGACAGTTAACCGCATCGCGGTTCGCCCCGGCCCCGGAAACTCCATTCAGAGTCTCCCCAAGAAGGCCGAGAAAATGCCACGAAGATCGCCGTTGTGACCGCCTTCAAGATTTACGAATGAGGTACCGGCATGGTGGACAAGATCATCCACCCGACCACGCCGGAAGAGGCCGCCCGAATCGACGCGTTGGCCGCGCTCGCAGAGGCCGAGCGGCCCGAAATCATTGCCCGCTACCATCGGCGCAGGGCCGCGGAACAAGAGGCGGAATTACGTGGTGATCTCCGGCGAGCCATCACCGCATCCCTGATCGGCCCCGACGAACTCGCCAGTGCGGCCGGAGTCGGCGTCGGCCAATTCATGGCGTTCCAAGAAGGGCAGGACGACCTTCCGTTGTCCGCTTTCGAGCGACTAACAGAGCGGCTCGGACTGATCGTCCAGCTTTCGTCGCCCGCTGCGTAGTGGACAGGGCGGGAATCGAACCCGCGACACCAGGATTTTCAGTCCTGTGCTCTACCAACTGAGCTACCTGTCCAGCCTCGCGGCAATTTCCCGCGAACAAGTCTTTTACCCCCCTCCGACACCGGAATCAACCGATTGGTTCCCGGTCGATTCTCTTCCGCCAAAATTTCCCTGCCGATTCCTCCCGGTTTGCCGAGTCTGGCGACTTCTCCCGCCACACCGCCCAGTCGTTGCACGCCAGCCGCCCGGGTGTTGGCGGACCGGGACGACCTGATATCATTCCTTCGGAGTGATTCGACAGCCCTGCCAGGATCCTGCGGGGGCAAATTCCTCGGGTGACCATTCATGAAGCTGTTCCGCATCATCCTCAAAAACGTGGGCCGGAACTGGCTGCGGACGGCGCTCACCGCGATGGGGACAATGGTCCTCGTGTTCGTGGTCACGCTCGTCTGGTCGGTGCTCGACTTCCTCACGGCCGCCACCTCCGACAAATCCAGCAACTTCAAGGCGATCGTCACCGAGCGCTGGCAGCTTCCCAGCCAGATGCCGTTTGCCTATGCCGATGGACTGTCGCGCGGGGCCGCCCGCAATCCAGGGGACCTCGAGATCGCGCCCGCCGATTCGATGACCTGGCAGTTCTTCATCGGGTCGGTCAGCCCGAAGAGCACCAACTTCGACGACTTCGTGTTCCTCTTCGCGATGGACCCGGCCAAGATCACCACGATGATGGACGACCTCGATTCGCTCCCTCCCGACAAACAGGCCGAGTTCGACGCACTGGTCGCCAAGATGCAGGCCAACCCCCAGGGCGTGATCCTAGGCAAAGAACGGCTGCAGCTCCTCAAACGCCAGGTCGGCGAGAAGTTCACGGTCTACAGCCGGAACTATAAAGAGATCGACCTCGAATTCGAGATTGTCGGCGTCATCCCGGAGGGCTTTCCCCGGTACGACAAAAACGCCTTCATGAACCGCGATTATCTCAACCGCGCGCTCGATGCCTACCCAAGGACGCACGCCGGGAAGACGCATCCCCAGGCCAACAAGACGCTCAATCTCGTCTGGCTGCGAATGAAAGATTCGGCCGAGTTCAACCAGGTGGCCAATCAGGTGGTCAACTCCTCGGAGTTCATGGCCCCGCCGGTGAAGGTCGAAACGGCCTCCTCCGGGATCGCCAACTTTCTGGAAGCCTACAAAGACCTGCTCTGGGGCATGCGCTGGCTGCTCGCACCGGCCATTCTCGCGACCCTGGCCCTTGTGATCGCGACCGCGATCAGCATCTCCGTGCGCGAACGGCGGACGGAACTCGCGGTACTCAAGGTTCTGGGGTTCAGGCCGCGGCAGGTGCTGACCCTCGTGCTGGGCGAAGCGATCCTCATCGGAGTTCTCTCCGGTGGCCTGTCTGCCGTGGTGACGTATGTGTTGATCAACAACGTCCTGGGGGGGCTGAAGTTTCCGATCGCCTTCTTCGCCGCGTTTTACATTCCGGCAGCCGCCCTCTGGTGGGGCCCGGCGATTGGGGCTGGCACCGCGTTTCTCGGCGCGATCGTCCCGGCTCTGACAGCCCGCAGCGTGCGCGTCGCCGAAGTGTTCTCGAAGGTGGCCTGACCAGTCGCCGGCGCTCAGTTCGCCTGCTATTTCGTTGCGCAAAGCCCGGCGTTCCTCATCCGCCGATTGTGCGATTCCGCACG
>JAIXZD010000279.1 GCA_027489895.1 Planctomycetaceae bacterium | reverse complement strand
TGCCTAATGACTAATGGACTTTCTAGCGTTCATTAGTCATTAGGCCTTTGAGCATTAGTCATTCCCACATTACTTCGTCTGCTTCGCAGCCTCTTCCAAATACTTGCCGAACTCCCGGTGGCTGAACAGACTACGGCCCACGCCCCAAGCGCGGTCTTCGCCTGAGACATCGAGGTCGGCGAACAGTTCACACTCGACCCCGCGCCGGCTGCGAACAACCAGTTCGCCCCCTGGATCGACGATGTAGCTGTCGCCGTATCCGACGCCTTCATAGCGCTCGATGGCCGGGTCTTTAGCGCCCAGGACCACGTTGTTCGCACGAATGAAGTGGATGTGGTTCTCAACCGCGCGGGCGATATGGTCCGACCGCACCTTCTGAAAGTGGTCGATCAGTCCCTTCGCCCCGATGTAGTTGAAGTGCGGCGCGAAGACGATCTTCGCCCCCTTGGCGGCGAGAATGCGGGCGGGCTCGATGAAGCCCCCGTCAGAGCAGATGATGACGCCAAACGTCACCCCGTCCCGCTCAAACACCGGGAACTCGCGGCCCTGGGTATGAAACGCCTGGTAGGCCGTGCACTTGCTGTAGCGCCCCAGCAGATGCCCTTTGTGAATCACGACGGCCGTATTGTGGAGTTCTGCCCCACGGGTCTCATTGAAGCCGACAATCGCGGTCGCCTCGAACCGGGACGAGAGGTCCAGCAGTTTCATTGCCTGTGGGGAATCGACCGCGAACGCATCGGCCCGGGCCCGCTGGGCCGTATCCGGGTAACCCGTCAGAAAGCACTCGGGAAACGCGACCACCGCGACACGCTCGCGATCCGCCCACGCCAACCCGCGCTCTACCTTCGCCAGATTGCCGGCCAGATCCCCCGCCACTGATTCATACTGACACAACCCGACACGAATCATCTGCGGCATGGGCGACTCCGGGGCAGGGGAGAGGAAGCAACCTCGTCCAGGGAACCACCAAAGTATGCCGGACCGCGCGTCGATTCGCGAGGAGTCCCCCTGTTGCAGCCAGCCCGCGGCCAATCCACCTACTCAGTGCTGGTGCGTGGCTCGTGCGCCTTCGGTTTTTCCGGGCGGTTTGGGCTGCGGCGCGTGGCCGTGCCCGCCAGATTTTGCTCCGGCTGCGGGTTTTGGGGCGTGACTGCTCGAGTGAGAGGACGCTGGTTTGGCATGCGCGGCGTCCGATGAATGGCCTGTCTCTGCTGCGGCATCGCCATTCGCTTCGCCAGGGGCATCACCAGTCGCATCCTCACCGTCAGTCTCGGTTGGCTCGACAAACCGCCCGAACCGGTCCAGGTGACTCGCCTTGTGGTCATAGACAAACTCGCTGACCGCAAACACTTCCACTCGAGACGAGAGCTGCCGCAGTTCGGGATCGCGGGAATCGCCGCCGTAGGGGTCAGAATCGCCATCCTGGCTCAACCGGATACGGTCGGCGGAGATGCCATGCTCGACCAGCAGATCGCGCGTCGCCAGACAGCGAGCAAAACAGAGTTCCCACGCCGAAGCGAACTTGCTTCCCGCTGGCAGGGGATATCGCGCGGCGTGCCCGCGAATCTCGACTTTGTTCGGCTTGCCCAGGAGCTGCGGAACGAGCGTGAGCAGTTGCGCCCGCCCTTCGGCGGTCACCGTGGCCGAGTGCTCGTCGAACACCAGCATCGTGCCCACGCTGCGGGTCTTGTCGAGCTTCTCGAAGATGCGAATCGGAGGCGCGGTCTTCTTCGATCGTTGCGCTGCCCCCGAATCCTCTTCGGCGACGCCATCGCGATTCGTCCCATGCCGCCCGGCCTGATTACCAGCGATGGGCGCATCGGCTGAGGCACCTTCGATTCCCAGCACCGATGTGGCCCGCGCCCCCTCGACGGAGCCCAGCGGGTTCTCGAAGTATTGCGCGATCGCGACTTTGGTCTCTTTGTTCTGCGCGGTGATCCACATCACCAGGAAGAACGCCATCATCGCCGTGACGAAGTCCGCATAGGCGACCTTCCACGCTCCGCCGCCTTTTCCCGCCATGGTGTCCGCTTCCGAAAGAATGGTGTGTTCGGGGGAAATCAGGCCGCGTCGCAGGCGGCGATAATCTTTTCCAGTTGGGCGCGTTCGGGTCGAAACTCCGATCCCACGCCGCGTCTCGCCTGTTCGACGGCCACCTTGGGAGCACACTCGCCACCACAGCCGAGGATCAGCGAGGCCGCCGTGCGGAAGAAGGCCGACTCGGTTTCGCCCAGCAGTTCCATCCGGGCGGCCAGTGGGCCCAGGAATCCATACGAGGCCAGAATCCCGAGGAACGTGCCGACCAGCGCCGCCCCCACCTTGTGACCGATCTCTTCCACCGGACCGTCAATCGCGCCCATCGTGATCACAATGCCCAGCACCGCCGCCACAATGCCGAAGCCGGGCAGGGCATCGGCCGTTCTCTGGAGCACACCGACCGCTGCGTGGTGTTCCTGCTCCATCACCTTGATCTCGGTTTCGATCAGTTCGGCCGTCCGCGCCGCATCGGCACTGCCGTCGATCATCGGCCCGAATCCATCGGACAGAAACTGGGTGATGTGATGGTTCTTCAGGATCCGGGGGTACTTCTTGAAGAGATCGCTGTTGTGCGGATCGTTGACATGCGCTTCGATCGCGAGCAGCCCGTCTTTGCGGGCTTTGCGATGAATCTCGTAGGCCAGGCCGAACAGGTCGGCGTACAACTGTCGCGTATACGGGCTGCCCTTAACGGTCGCCACGAGTCCCCGACACAGGTCGATGAGCACCTTCTTGGAGGACATCATGATCAGCGCGCCGAGCGACGCGCCGCCAATCGTCAGCACTTCGGAGGGGTGAATCAGGGCGGCGACATGTCCGCCCGCCCAGGTGAAGCCACCCAGGACCGCCCCGAGAACGATGATGCAGCCAGCAATTACGATCATGACGCCCGGGCCAGTCGACAAATCCACGACCAAGGGCGAACCGCCCTCGCAGGAAGGGGCTCCGATTGGCCGCGACACTGTCGACCAACCCGCCCTCCTCAACCGTAGCTTTGCCGATGAGGCCGACTGGGCAGCCGTGTTGAAATTTGGCAGCAATCCCCGCGCGATTATGACGGCCACGCAGACTTCACCGGCTGAACCGGTTGAACCATGTCGTCGGTTCGACTGGCGACGATCACCGGACGAGAGGCGCACGCTCGGGCGTTGAACTGAAGATCCAGGCTCTCCGCATGGACCTCGTCAACTTCCTGCCGCGCCGTCCACTGCAGCCTGCGTGCCGGTGACAGGAGCCACTTCAACCGGACGCGCTGGTTCAGCCGGGAACGCCAACAACCGCACCGCCTCGTTCTTCAGAAACCCCGCGTCCATGAACGGTTCCGGGCCGATGTCCCACCACCGCAACTGGCCCTTCGCATCGACGAGGAACGTGCCGTGCAGCGGTTGATTCTCGAAGTCGTCGTGTGCCCGGAACGCCTTGAAGGCTGCCAGCCCCTGATCGGAGAGCAGGGGGAAGGGGAAGGTCTCGGGGGCGAACTTATCGAGCGACGCTTTCAGGTCGACGACGGTGTCGGTCGACAGACCGACGAGATCGATGCCCAGTTTCGCGAACTCTGGCTGTTGCTTCCGAAACGCCTGCAACTGTTCCGTGCAGTGCAGACAACTCGCACCGAGGTAGAAGAGCAGCAGTGTGGGCTTGCCGGAGAATTCCGCGCTGGTGCGCGGCGCACCCGCCGAGTCGGTCGCGGCCCAGGCCGGGGCGACGGGCGGCGACCACAAGTACGGCCCCAGCGTGTCCAGGGCCGGCCGATCACCCACGTCGCCCTTCGCCTCGACCGGTTTCCGCCAATCGCTCGCAAGGCCCCACGCAGCGGCGAGCGGAGCCAGTCGCGCGTAGACGGGAACATCGAGCTCGACCTGCGACGACAGGGGGAGCAGCTTGTCGAACAGCTCCCGAGCCGTTTTCTGCTCGCCCGCCTCGGCGTGCAGCCAGACGGCATTGGCGAGGTACCGCACCTGGTTCTTGTGAGACTCCACTTCATCGCGGGCCAGCTTGAGGGCCGCGTCGCGATCCCCCACCGCCAGCAGCAGCCGGGCTTCGAGGAACTTGTCGGTCTCGGGACCCTCGACGTTCGCGAGGTGCGATAGCGCGTTGGCCCGCTCACTTCGCAGAAATGCCCGCACCGCCTTGAGCTTCGCCACGACCGAACCAAGTCGCTTCTCTTCGCCTTCCAGTTTCTTGACGTCGTCCTTGCGCGTCTCCTCGGCCGTTTTGCGTTTCTCCTGCGCCTCCTTGTGAGCCGCTTCCGCCTGCTTCTTCGCGTCGTCTTTCAGGTTCGGATCGACCTCCGGGACGGGCGGCATCGGGCGATTCTTCGCCGTCGCGATCTCACCGCGACAGGCAGCTAACTCCGCTTCCAGCCGTCGCGTCCACCCATCGCCCATCGCTTCGTCGCCCGTGTGATACGAGGCCAGCCCCAACACCCGCCATTGTTCGACAAGGTCCTTCCGGCTCGCCCGACTGCCGTCAACGAACGTCGTGTCGTACCACCGCGACTGGGCCAGTTCGAGCAATTCTCCCCACAGCTCATTCCGTTCGAGCAGATCGACCAATCGCTTCCGGCCGTACGTCGCTGTCGAGTTGCCCTTGTCGAGCGTGTTCAGCTTCGGATGCCGTGGCATCTCGATCAGGTTCTTCGCGAGGGCCAATCCATGCCGCACCCGCCCGGTGTGATCCAGGTCGCGAATCAGCCATTCGCTGTTGTGGGCGTAGTTGTGAATCTGATCGGGGAGAATCCGATCCGCGATCATGTACGCATGGTCGACACGGGCCGCGGCCTCCTGTTGCCAGGCGGCGTCGTCGAACCGCTCCACATCCGCGAAGATATGGCCCGACATGTGCCACATGTGGGCAATGGCTGGGGCCGATTGACCAATCACCGCCGCCGAGGGCAGCGCCTTCGCCGCCTTCTCGTGGTCCCACAGATGCACGCGGTAATGGTGGGAAGGATGTTTCGGCTCCACCGCGAAAATCTCGGTCAGGAGCGCGTTCACCGCCAGATGCGACGTGATCGGCAGATCATCCTCGCGGGCCGACCAGAGCGCGACCACGAGCAACGCCTTCGCTTCCAGTTCGTCGGGATGATCGTACAACAGCTTTTCGAGGGCATCGATGTACTTGTCGCTGCGGTCCTTCTCGGCCTTCTTGGCATCGGCCGGTTTCTTCTCACCCGGCTTCTCTTCGGGATAGAGGTGAGCCAGCGCCTCGATGTAGAGCCGTTCTCGCGGGGAGGCTTTCTCTTTGCGCTTCAGCGCCTCCGCCATGAACCCGCGAGCTCGCTTGGCGTTGTTGACGTTGGCCAGCGCCATGCCCCAATACGCCATCGCACAGTCGGGGTCGACCTTCGCCATCTGCCGGAACGACCGCTCCGCCTCGTAGTACCAGAAGCCATGAATCTGCCCGAGGCCCTGGTTGAACCACTCCTGCACCTCCGCCTTCAACTCCGGGGACTTCGCGGTGATCTCCAGCCGCACCACGCCGCAACCAGGCATCTTTCGAGCGGCCTGCCGCGGCCCCTCATCAAACGCCTCGCCATGCACGGAATGACCGGGGGCGGGTTTGGCATCCGCAGGTTTGGCGTCTTCCGCCAGTACAGGTCCTGCTTGGAACAGGCTGAACGACAGCCCGAAGAAAACCACAGCAAAGAAGTCAGCCACTGGTCGCAAGGCGCGCGGCATCGAAATTCTCACTCGGGGTGGGGCGGTCGAATCGCACCGCCTCCCTGCGGATTCGACGCCCCGAAACCTCCCGGCCCACCCAGGCCGAGTAACGGATCACCATTCTTCGATCAGTATACCTCTAGCGGCGACCCCTCGCGACAGGCTGCGTCGCGCTTCGAGAGCAGGCCTTGGGAGCCGGAAGCGACAGCGCCCGGAGCGCAGCCCATTCGCCGCCGGAGTCGACATTCCGCGCCATCGAGCGTCTCCCACCGACCCCTGGCAGGGTCGGCTCGCCTGGTACCCTCGCCCGGTACGCTTGTCGCGGCGTACAGGTCCGGCGGTCGCTGTCATCCCATTGCCGGGCGCGATATGACTTGAGCCGCGTCGCATCTCACGCAGTGGAGCGGGGGATCGAACGGCGCGTGCCTTCTCGACTTCGGGTTCTACATGTCCGATTCCCTCGTCCAACGTCTCACCGCCGAACTCGAGCGGATCGTCCTCATCGATCCGCATTCGCATATCAACCCCCACGCGGCCGCCTCCAAAGACCTTGGCGACATCCTCGGTTACCACTACTACACCGAGCTCGCGCACTCGGCCGGTCTCCCGCGCGAGAAGATCGAAGAACCCGGCATCACCGCTCGGGAGAAAGTCCGCCGCCTCGTGCCGTACCTCGCCCACATCGAGAACACGGCCCAGTACGCCTGGCTGATGGAGATGTGCCGCGTCTTCTTCGATTTCCAGGAACCGACGCTCACCGAGAAGAACTGGGAGACGCTGTTCGACGCGGCCGGCAAGAAGATGGCCCAGCCCGACTGGGAAGCCCAGGTCCTCAAGAAATCGGGCCTCGAAGCGGTCTTCCTCACCAACGACTTCGACGATCCGCTCACCGGCTTCGACACCGCCAAGTACATCCCCTGCCTGCGTACCGACGACCTTGTCTTCCATCTGACGAAGCCCGAAGTCCGCCAACGCCTCACCAAGGCCACGGGGATCGAACCAACGACCGCCGCCGCAACGGTCGACGCAATTGGCAAACTGTTCGAGCATTTCACGAGCAAAGGAGCACGCGCCTGCGCGATCTCGCTGCCGCCCAACTTCGAGCCGCTCGCCATCGATCAGTTCGATGCCGAACCGCTATTCGGCCGCCTCGGCAAGCGTGAGGACTGGTGCGACGACGACACGAAAACGCTCCGCTCATTCGTCTTCTGGACGCTCGCGAAGTTCTGCGCCGACTACAAGCTGCCGTTCGACCTGATGATCGGCGTCAACCGCCGCGTCTATGAAAGCGGCGTCTTCCAGGGGCAGGATCTCTACGACGGCCGCTGCTCGCTGATCCAGTACCGTCGGCTGTTCAACGCGTTTCCGCAGGTGCAGTTCCCGGTCTCGGTACTCAGCCATGGCGTGAACCAGGAACTGGTCAGCTACAGCTGGATCTTCCCGAACGTGATCACGAGCGGCCACTGGTGGTACTCGAACATCCCGGTGTTCATCGAGGCCGACTGCCGCGCCCGGCTGGAAGCCGTCCCCCAGACGAAACAGCTCGGCTACTACAGCGACATGTACAAGCTGGAGTTCGGCCTGCCGAAGTTCGCGATGTATCGCCGCGTCCTCGCGAAAGTCCTCGCGGAGAACTTCGTCATCGACCGCGGCTGGAAAGAAGAGCAGGCCGTCGCCCTCGGCAAAAAAATCCTCCGAGACAACGTCGAACGAATCTTCTTCCAGCGATAGCGGCCTCTAAGAGGGCAGGGGGTGGTCCGGGCACCTCGTGTCGGGCCAGCCTCGTACGTTTCCGGTCAACGCGGAGGCCGGGTGCCGTAGTGGCGGTAGATGTTGCCTGGGCGCTCGGGGGCTGCGCTGTCGTGCTCGCCGCCGTGGTCCCCTTCGTCGTGATGCTTGCCCGCCCCCGGACCGAAAAAGAGGCCCGCCTCAAAAATCAACGCGCTATTGCGCATCTCGAAGTTGTTCGGAATCTTGTACCCCGTCACGACGATCCACCGCCCTTTGTGGTAAGTGAACCCCGGAATCAGCCCCGACAGATTGTGGTGGCCCGAGAACCACTCCCCCGTGAAAGAGAAGTGGTCCGTGATCGGGATTTCGAGACCGGCCAGAATGCTCGCCTCTTGCCGCCCAAACAGGTTCTCTGATCCGGCCGCCCCGCCTACCAGCAATCGCACGTCTGTCTCCGGAATCTCGAAAGACGTGTGTGCGTAGGGGAAGTAACCGATGGCGTCATCCTGCACGCCATGCGAGACCGGGGCCATGAAGCCATACGTCAGCTTCATTTCGAGTTTGGGCCAGCGTTCCTCGAACACCTGGTAGACCGATTTGAACCCGAAGCCGAGCGCGCCGTCAGGTGACCCCGCGTTGTCCACGCCGTACGAGGTCAGACACAACTCGGTATGGTCCGAGAGTCCATAGCAGAGAAAGTTCGTCGTGTTGAAATCGGCCCCGTCCGTCCATGGGAGCGCCTGTGATTCATGCAGATAGAACGCCTGCCCCCTGGGAGTCAGAGCGTCCGACGGAACATTCACGATGGTTTGCTGAGCGGCCGCGAAGTTGCCCCAAGTAGCCCAAATAGCCAACGTGAGAACAACGTGCGACCAGCCACGCATCCTCATTTCTCCTGCGAAACAATCCGACTGAAAGCGTATCGACGCGGTCAGGCACGCAGAGTTTGGTTTCTGCCGGGAAATGCGACCGCATGGATCCGGATTTTTCCGGTAGTATCGGGAATGCCGGGGTGGGCAGTGTCCGAGCGGGACAGGGCGGGGTCAGAGGCGGGGGCCGTTCCTCGCCGGTCGGGTTGACGGTTCGGCCCATCCGGTTTGGTCCGCAGGGGCGAATTCTGCGTTTGCCGACTATTGAGCCCGACAGCCGAATCCCCCGTTCAGATCCAGTCCGGAACCTGTCGCCATGGTCGAATACCACGTCGCCGTTTACATGGAAGGTTGGTTGGGTTCGATGCTCCTCGGTGCGTCGAAGGTCAATCCACAACGGTTCAGCGACTTCCTCAACGATCACGCACGTGAGGGGTGGCGGGTCGTCACGATGGAAAAGGACATTCGGCGGATGGCACTGTTCTGGTCGCGTGAGGCCTATGTCGTGGTGATGGAACGCCCCCTCCGATGAATGGGACGCCGCAGTCACCTCCGCGTCATCGGCCCCGTTGTCGCCGAAGCTCGTAACAGAGAATCCCGGCGGAGACCGCCGCATTCAGTGAGCCGGTCTGACCCTGTTGCGGGATGCGCACACGTTCGTCGCAGAGCGCCAGCAGCGCAGGCGCGATGCCGTCCCCTTCGTTGCCAATCAGCAGGGCCGCCGGGCGAGCCAGGTCGACTTGCGTCAGCGGCGTCGACCCTTCCGGTGCCGCGCCGTACACCCGGCAACCGGCCTGCTGAATCTGCTGGATCGCGTCGTCCAGTTGTGAAACGCGGATCAGCGTCAGGTGATGAATCGCCCCAGCCGAGGAGCGGACCACCTGTTCGTTGACGGGGGATTGCCCCTTGCCGGCAACAATCACCGCGTCAAAGCCAAACACCTCGGCCGAGCGCAGGATCGCCCCGAAATTGTGCGAGTCCTGAATCCGGTCGAGCAGCAACAGCGCCGTGGGGCGGGCGACCGAGGAGAGCAAATCGTCCAGCTCAGCATAGGGGAACTCGGGCATCCGCATCGCGAGGCCCTGATGCTCGCCACCGCGACAGAACCGGTTCATCTCTGCGGCGTCAACGCTTTTGACTGGAAGGCCGAGCTGGCGGGCCAGTTCAAGCGGTTCTTCGAGCGTCTCGCCGATGACCTGGCACACGGCGACTTCCAGCGGCAGCCAGCGACCCGCCCGGAGAGCCTCAAGAACGACATGCCGCCCCCCGATCCACTGGCGATTGTGGTTGCCCATCGGGCGAGCTGGTGACGACGGTCGATGGGCGGGCATGGTGATCACATCGTCGTGGGGCAGGGCAGGGCTGTCTACCATCGATTGCAGGGTGCGCACTGCCCACCCTGCATGACGTCCAAGGTCTCATCCGGCCAGTGGACGCCAGTGTGACCCCTTGTGATGGAACGACAGCGACGGTTCATCGCTCCAGAAAATCTCGGCCAGGATCTCGGCCGATTCCACCAACCGCGGGCCGGGGCGGTTGAAGAACTGATTGCCATCGGCCAGCGCGACCCGCCCCGTCCGCACGGCCGTTAGACCGGTCCATTCCGGTCGAGCGATCACGCAGGTCAGCTCCGCCTGAATCCGGTCGAGCCCCCAGCCGCACGGCAGCAGGACGACGACTTCGGGGTCCGCCGCGACGATCTCGTCCCACGTTAGCCACGGTGAGTGCTTTCCGATTTCTCCAAACAGCGGCTCACCGCCCGCTAGACGGATCAGTTCGGGCATCCAGTTGCCGGCGGCCATGGGCGGATCCATCCACTCCAGGCAGAGGACTCGAACCGGCGCTGCGTTCCGCCGCGCACGCACGTTGGTGACCCGTGCGGCCAACTCGTCCAGCCGTGTCTGGCAGCGAGTCAGAAACTGCTCGCCGGCCGCCTCCAACCCCAGTGCCCGGGCCACGTCTCGACCGGACTCCCAGATGTCCTCCAGATTCTCTGGTGACAAGGAGACCACTCGGGCCGCGTGATCCGTCAGCGTGCAGAGTGCTCGTTCGACATCCGCGAGACTCACCGCGCAGACCTCGCACTGCGTCTGCGTAAGGATAATGTCGGGGCGCAGCGTGCGGAGCATCTCGCGGTCGACATCGTAGATCGAGAGAGCGTCCCGCTGCCGCGTCTTGACCTGACGATCGATCTCGGCGCTGGTGGCGTTCACGTCAATCAGCGGCTGGCTGCAGGCCGGGAGCGCCATCGCTTCCGGGGGATAATCGCACTCATGCGATCGGCCAACCAGCAGATGCTCGCCACCCAGGGCATAGACCCACTCGGTCGCGGAAGAGAGCAGGGACACAACGCGAGGTGCGCAATCCATTTCGATGCGAGGCCTGCTTCAAACTGGCGATTGATGGTGGCGAGATTGGACGCGTTCGGAACTCTCACGAGTTCCGCTACGACGGGGTCGAAACCGAACTATCTCTGAATGGCACCGAGTTTCTCTTTACAGGCCACGACCACCGCATCGCGGGAGGCATCGACTTCATCGGCCGTCAGCGTCCGATCCGTTGCGCGGTACGTGAGGCCCACCACATACGACTTCTTCCCGGCCGGGATTTGTTGTCCACGGTACTGGCTATCGAACCGAACCGCCTCCAGCAGCGGCCCCGCCACACCGCGAACGGTCGCGTCGACCGTATCCCACAGCACCGCTTCGTCCAGCACGAGATTGATGTCGCGCTCCATCGCCGGTTGCGTGGGCAACGGCGTGTAGCGTGGTGCCGTCTGCAACTTCGCGAT
>JAIXZD010000072.1 GCA_027489895.1 Planctomycetaceae bacterium | reverse complement strand
GTGGGAACTCTCACGAGTTCCGCTACGACTCTGTCGCAGATGGCCTGGCGAGTGACGACTTAAGACCTAGGGCGGAGCAGCTCTCGCTGCTTCGCCTTTTTTATTGAGGCGGTGCCGTTCCTCCGCAGCCAGTTTTTGGGCGATGGCATCCTGCTGATCGGCCTCTGCCGAGCGTGCGGTTTGCCTCAACAACCGCGCCAGGCGGTGACGCGGTTCCGGGACGCGGGGAAACCGGTCGATTGCCTGTCGAAACACCCGTTCGGCCGCTTCCGTCAGACCAGTCTCCTGCAGCAGCAGTCCGAGGAGACAAGCGCTCCGCGGATTACTGGGATCTCCCCGTTGCGCTTCCTGAATTTCGACCAGCGCCACATCGAGACGCCCCTCGACCCGGTCAAACACCGCCAGAGCGTAGCTCAGGACGGGCGGCTTGGGGCGCAGGTTTCGCGCCCGCTTGGCCACCGGGCGCACCAGGTCGAACTGACCGGTCTCAACCAGCAGCGGGAACCCTCTCACAGCCGCCGCCCGCCATTGGGTTTCAGACAGGGGCGGACTCTTGGCAACGAGCGAGTTTCCAAAAGCCGCCGCCGCCGTGGCAAATTCTCCCCGCCGCAATCGCGCCTCGGCGATCGCCATCCATGCCGGTCCATCGTCTGAGGCCGCGATTCCAAGCAGCTCCCGTTCCCACACGTTCCCCTGATTGGCATATCGACCTTCTGCGGGGGACGGAGCCCGCAGGGCAGCGATCAGCCAGTCGCGACGATCGGCTTGCGGACGATCCGCCGCCTCCAGTGCCAGCCATGCCAATCGGTCATCGCGCCCCATCGTGGCCTCCGCCAAGGCCAAAAGGTCGGCCGTCGGGACGGACCGAGCATCTTTCACCTGTGCCCAACAGCCATACGCCTCGGGCGTCTGACCCATTCGCAGGAAGCAGACCGCTCTCACAACCCAGGCAGCCGACGATTGCGTTGTCCACAGGTCCGTCAGCGCGGCCGCGCTCGCTTCGGCCCGTTCCGGGTCGTCCGCGGCGCGGAGCAGGACCTCATCCAACTCCCTGCGAATTGACTCTTCGCGAGACCGTCCCCAGAGACCAAGCCCCACCAACAGCACCGCCGCAATGGGCGCTGCAAACAGCCAGCGTGTTCGGCGACTAACGGGAGTCCGGCGCACGTCCCCCTCCTTCGATCAGGCGATGCGTCTGTCGCAGCGTCAGCGGGCCGAACTGTTCACGCTGCCCAGAAGGCCATTGAATGGTCACGACCGGGGCCAATCCCGCCGCTGAATCCACCAGCACTCGCTGCCGCGCGGGACTGTGCGACGCCCAGCCGCCACCGCGACTGGGCAGCGAGGTCACCGTGCGCCCGGAAAACATCGACTCGATCCACCCCCCAACCGCCTCCCGGTCTCCCAATCGTGACACCAGCTCGCAATCGATCCAGGCCTCAGCCCGTTGGGTTCCCAGAAAAACGGCAGCCCCCAGTTCCAGGTCGGTGGTCACCAGATCCACCGCGCCGTCCTCATCGAGATCGCCCCACGCACAACCACGGCCCACCCCCGGCTTTGTGAACAACCGTCCCCCCTGAGACGAAACGTCGGTCAACCGCTGCCCCCGGTCATTGCGATAGAGCAAAGAGGTCTGCCGGAACGGTGACTGGGACGAGTGGTAGGCGACATGCCCATTCAGCACGGCGAGGTCTGGCCAGCCATCGACGTTGAAATCGGCCAGCGCCGCGCCAAACGCCACCCCCAGCCGCGAAGCGCCACCCAACCCGCGCCGGGTGGTCACATGTTCGTAGAGACCATCGCCCCGCCCTTCATACAGCGAGTTGTCTTCCAGTTCGAAGTTGGTCACGAGGAGGTCTCCGCGACCGTCTCCGTTCAAATCTCCCCAGGCGAGTCCCATGCTCCCTTCCGCGGCCCCCGTCTCGCCGACCGCAACGCCACAGGCGACCGCCCGCTCCACCAGCGGAAACTGGTCGCCCCCGAGGTACAGATGATTCGGCTCTCCATCGTTGGCAACGTACAGGTCCACCCGTCGGTCGTCGTTGAAATCCGCGGCGAGAACTCCCAGCCCTTTCCCTTCAGCGGAAAGGCCCGCCTCATCGCTGACATCGACAAACGTCCCATCCCCCAGATTCAACCAGAGCGTGTCACGCACTCCCGCGTAGTTCTGGGGGGGACAGACATCCCGCTCGGTCCGGCCGGGGTTCCAGCACTCTTCCGTGCGGGTCGGGTCGAACGCCGCATACGCCGCGAGGTACAGGTCGGGCCAGCCGTCGCCATTCATGTCGGCAAAGGCTCCGGCTGTCTCCCACGCGTGGGAGTTCAATCCCGCCGCTGCCGTGGCGTCCGTCCACGGTCCAGCCCCGGCGTTGCGTAGCAACTGGCTGCCACCAAACGCTGCCAGCACCAGGTCCCGCCGACCATCCAGATCGTAATCCTCCAGGATCACGCCATGCGAATACTGCCAGGCAACCGGCGGGAGCGTTTCCGAGGCATCCGAGAACCGCCCCGCCCCATCATTCAGGAACAGCCCCGGCCGCAAGCCCGTCACGGCCCCAGTCTCGACCGCGATCGCCCCGCCGCCAGCGAAGACCAGATCGAAATCGCCATCGCCATCGAGATCGTCCATCCCGACGCCCGAGCCCAGCGTTTCAAGGATCGTGAACCGCCCCGCCTCGCGCCCGGTCCCGGCGCGAAACGCGACACCACACTCGCCAGTGACCTCTCGAAACCAGTCAGTCGCAACCGCCGTCTCGCCCGATGCGGGTTCGTTGACCGCGTTGTGCTCTTGCGCCCCGGTCCCCCTCTCGACGGCGGGACGGGGTTCCGGTCGACAACCCGCTAGCATCACCCCCGCGAGCATCCAGACAACAAACCCGGAGAGAACCGGGCCACGACGACCACGGTGGGTCGAGGCGGCACGGTGCGCTAGTGTCGTCTTGTGGAAAACCACAATCAGGTCTCAATCTGCGGAACTTCGTGGCGCGGCGAGCGGCGCCCGGCCGGCGATCGATTGTCGTCGGCCTCTCTCTGATGTCCCGATTCTCGATTGGCACCGGCGTTCGGGCAAGCCGCAGACAGCCGGGTTCACCGAAAGTCGCTCTTCCCGCAACACGACCGGCCTGCGAACCTTCCAGCCACTTCATGCTTCCAGGGGTTCCCATGGACCAGACGATGCAGATCACGATGCCGACGACGTCTCGCGAGCTGAACTCGGCCGGGCCATACCGTTTGATGCGCTGCCGGCGCGGCCTCATGCTGTTCAACCGGAACGACCTCTACATCGGCAAAAGCCTCGAAAAGTACGGAGAATTCTCCGAGTTCGAAGTGCTCCTGTTCGAGCAGATGGTGCGGGCCGGGGCGGTCGTCGTCGAGGCCGGGGCGAACATCGGCTGTCATACCGTCGCACTCGCCCAGCGCGTTGGGCCGACCGGACGGGTGATCGCGTTCGAGCCCCAGCGGCTGGTCCACCAGACCTTGTGCGCTAACCTCGCCAACAACGGGCTGACGAATGTTGATGCCCGGCGGATGGGCCTGGGCAGCCAGCCGGGCCGCCTGACCGTGCCCGACCTTGATCCGCACCGCGTCGAGAATTTTGGAGGCGTCTCCCTGGGACAGGCACCGGTCGAGGGACACGCGCCGTCGGGCGAGACCGTTCCGGTGGTCACGCTCGACAGTCTGGAGCTGACCACCTGCCAGCTGCTGAAAATCGATGTCGAAGGGATGGAGCTAGATGTGTTGCGGGGCAGCGAGCAGCTGCTGGCCGCCTGTCGCCCGCTCCTCTACGTCGAGAATGATCGCGCCGACCAGTCTCCCGCATTGATCGATTGGCTGCTCACGCATCGCTACCGGCTCTACTGGCACCTGCCGACTCTATTCAACTCGCAGAACTTCGCCGGAGATCCCGAAAACATTTTTCCGGGCGTCGTCTCAGTCAACATGCTCGGCATCCCCGCCGAGTTCCACGCGACAATGGACGGCTTCACCGAAATCCTGGGCCCAGACAGCAACTGGTCCACCGCCAACCGCTGAGAAGGTGCGAGAAAATCCGTGGGATAGGCTTCCAGCCTGTCATCGTCCTCCTCGGAAAGCCTGGAACCAAGACCGGCTGTAGGGTGGGCACTGCCCACCCTACGGCGTTCCGGCAGGCGGCGCACAACAGCTCAGCAACGTCTCCTGCACCGCCAGATCATGCGCAGGCGAATACTCAGGCGCCTTCTCGCCACGAACCACCGCCGAAAACTCCCGCAAATCGCCGATCTGCAGCGGCACCGACTCCGGCTCAAACTGCCGCCAACGTCCCTGGGTGCCATCCCCCGCGCCAGGCGACGACTCGGCCAGAAACAGCTCGTACGGTTGCCGCGGAAAGTTACCCAGGTGTCCGCTCCCCAGATGCGGAATCACGATTCCCCCCCGCGTGCCAAACAGTTCGATTCGACGCGTCCCCGGCAGAACTTCGAGGGCAGTCGCCTCGATCGTCGCAAGCAAGCCCGGACAGTGAATCACCGCCACCGCGTTGTCGACAAACGCGCCTCCCGCCTGCGGATGATGATGCCGCAGAAATCCCTGCACGTGGGTCGGTTGTCCCGCCACCCTGATCAGAAAATCAATGAGGTGCCCCGCCATCTCGAAGAAGATCCCGCCCGGATAGTGTCCGAGGTCACGCTCAAACTCGTCGTACAGCGAAAACTCCTTCGGCAATCGGGCATGAAACCGATAGAGCGTGCCCAGGTCGCCCGCCCGGGCATGACGCAACATCGCCCGAATCGCCGGCATGGCGCGAAACAGGTAGGCCAGCTGCAAGTGGACGCCGCACGCGAACGCTCGCTGTTGCAGCGCCGCAAACCCCGCCACATCGGTTCCCGCCGGTTTCTCCAGCAAGACGGGCAAGCCGCGTTCTATCGCGAGACTCGCCCAGGCGATGTTCTCGTCGACGCGCCCCTCGACGAGGACCCCATCGAGATTCCGGGAAAACAGGTCTTCCGGCGAGCGGGCAATCTGAAACTCGGGGACAAGGTCGCGCCATTCGCGCAGCCTGGTTTCACAGACCGATTCCTCCCGATCAAACCCGGCAACCAACTGAAACTCCTCGGGATGCAGCGCGATCTGGCGAACCATTCCCGCCGCATGGACATGCCAGAGGCCCAGCATGCCCAGCCGCAATGGGCCGGACCGCAGCGGGCTGGAACGTGGCGTCACCGCTGGACTTGGGGTATCGGTCATGATGAGCTTACACCTAAAGTCTGCGGGGAGTGGCAAGGGGCGGCCTGTCCATCAGCGGACGTCGAGTCCCGCAGCCGTTCCTGCACCGTTTGAGTTCGCGTTCCGATCGAGTGAAGGGAGCAGCCGCAGCGTCATGGAATCGACACTGCATCGTCAACTCAAGGAACTGTACGCCCCCGACGCCGATGGCCGCGAGGTCCGGCTGGCGGGCTATCGCATCGACGCGATTGTCGGCGAAGAGCTCGTCGAAATTCAGCAGTCGTCGCTGGGAGCGCTCCGCCGCAAGGTCGCCCGCCTGCTGGAGACACATCGCGTCCGAGTCGTCAAACCGCTCGCCATCACAAAGACGATTGCCATTTGGGACGGTCGGCAGAAGGAATTGCTCTCCCTGCGGCAAAGCCCCAAGCACGAAGCGGTCTGGTCGGTGTTTGAAGACCTGGTCCATTTTGTCGAAGTCTTCCCACATGAACGACTCGAACTCGACATCGTCCTCACCACGCAGCAGGAAGACCGGGTCAAGCGTCGCGCCCGTCGCTGGCGTGGGAAAGATTACCGGGTGCTCGACCGGCATCTGGTCGAGGTGGTCGAACGAGTGACCCTCGCCACACGCGACGACCTCTGGAGCCTGCTCCCGCCTCTCGCGGAAGAGTTCACAACGGGCGATCTCGCAACGGCAGCCGGCATGCCCCGCTGGATCGCCCAGAAAGCCGCCTACTGCCTGCGAAAAACCGGCGCCGCCGAAATGGTCGGCCGCACAAAAGCCGGAATCTCCTATCGGCGCATCCCGACCAAAAAACGCCGTTCTCGCCGAGCCGCATAACCAGGGAGCCGGAAGCATCAGCGCCTGGAGGTGCCACGCACGCTTCACCAGTTCGGCCGGGGAAGCCTCACGGCTTTCGCTACGACGGTTTGCACTTCCCCTCGCCGACGTGTCGGGCTGCGAATAACATCTCGCCCTTTGGGCAAATCCGCTCGCGAGAACCGCACCAGCATTGTGAGCGGTTCCGTCGCGCGATTCGACGGAAAAAAAGGTGCGGTATGGCAGTCACGCTCGGCCTCGATTTTGGAACGACCTCTCTCTCGGCCGTCGCCGTGCGCGACGATGGCTCACTCGCAGCCCGCGAGACACTCGTTCACGGGGCCGCGATCCCAGGCCTGCCCACCGGTCATTCCGAACTCCGCCTGAAAACACTCCACGACGCGGGAATCGAACTCCTCGGACGGCTGGCCGTGGCGGTCCGGGGCGAACGGATCGCAGGCCTCGGCTTCTCCTCCCAGATGCATGGCGGGCTGCTCGTCGACGACACGCTCCTCCCGCAAACCGAACTGATTAACTGGCAAGACAAGCGTGCCTTGACGGTTCCACCAGACGCAACCCGCGACCTGTGGACAGAACTCCTCGACCGTTGTCCCGCGGCCGCCCTGGAACCCACCGGCTGCCGCTTGTCACCCGGTTATCTGGGAACAACCCTCTTCACGCTGCACAGACTCGGCACCTGGCCCGCGCGCGCAACGCGAGCACTGATGGTGGCCGACTGGTTCGCCGCCCGAGTCTCCGGCACGTCCGGAGCGATTGACCCAACCAACGCCGGCTCGACCGGACTGTTCAACATTCGCGATGGCCATTGGAGCGAGGAACTGCTCCAGGCGGCTGGCGTGCCCCCCACCCTCCTGCCAGAAGTCCACGCAAGCGGCGCCGTCCTCGGCGGGTTAACCGCCGAAGTCGCCGCCGCAACGGGACTGCCGGTTGGCCTCCCCGTCTGCAATCCGCTGGGTGACAACCAGGCCGCCGTGATCGGCAGCGTGCCCGCCGCGGAACCCGGAATTCAGATCAACGTCGGCACCGGAGGCCAAATCAACTGGCCGCTGCCACGCTTCGCTCGCCTTCCCGGCATGGACACCCGCGCCCTCCCCGTGGGACGATTCATGTGCGTTGGCGCGGGACTGGTGGGGGGTGACGCCTACGCCTGGGTCCAGCGCACCGCCCGGCAGTGGCTCGCGGCCTTCGGAATCGAGCGATCCAGCGACGAGGTCTACGACGTCTTGAACCGGCTCGCCGCAGAGCTGCCCACACACATCGATGGCTTAACGTGCGATCCGCTGTTCAAAGGGTCGCGCCAAAAACCTCACGCCCGCGGACAGTTTCAAGGCGTCACCCCCGAGAACTTCTCCCCAGGCCATGTCGCCCTGGCGGTCCTCCAGGGAATCGTGGCGGGCTTCTACTCCTTCTACGAAGCGGCCGGCGACGCGCAGCCCGCCCACCTGTCGCGAATCATCGGTTCCGGCAACGGCCTGCGGAAAAACCCCTTGCTCGTCCAGGAACTCGCCCGTCGCTTTGAACGCCCCGTCTTCGTCCCCGTCCACGAAGAGGAAGCCGCCTACGGCGCGGCCCTGCTAGCCGGCATCCACACCGGCCTCTGGTCCAGCCTCGAGCAAGCCGGCAGCGTCATCCGCCTCAAACAAGTCGCGACACCGTAACGCTCCACGCACTTAGCGTGGACAGTGAGTTCTCACTTGGCCGCGACATCGCTCCCCAGGCCCAGCTCTCCCTTGCGCCACGCCGTGTACGAAATCGTCTCGCGATACTGGTCGTACGCGATGCCCGGCCCCGCCATGAACGAGTTGACCCCTACGAGATTTTTGACCAGATCCACCTCGGCGTCGCCCGGAAGTTCCAGCGTCCAGTCCTGCGCGAACACTTCGTGCGAGAAACTGCCAATCGCCCGAACGCCCACGAACGGAGCAATTCGCTTCGACGACTTCTTGTCCGCCCCACCCCAGAACGTCCCCCAGGTCGCCAGATCCTTAACGGCCGGCACAGCAGTCTTGCCATCGCTGCCCAGCCACTGCTTCACGTCAAAAATGTTGAGGTCACCCTTCCAGGTCCGATCTTTCGCCGTCGCATTGGAGAGAAATGCCAGTCCCATCGCCTCGGCCTGGAAGACACTCAGTTGGGAATCGATGGCGACCTTCCCCGTCAGTTTCGCCGCCCGGAACGCCTCTTTCGCCTGAATCGCGGAGTGCGTGACGGTCAACGTCACGTCGGCCGGCTTCTTCGTTTTCGCATCGTTCTGCACGACGACGCCCAGATTGCTGAAGATCACCGAGTTATCGAGCACCACCGTCTGCTTCCCGGCCGCGGTGACTTCAACGCCCGACCGGCCCCCGATAATCACCGAGTTCCGCAACACGACCGTCCCTTCACCTTCCACCGCGACACCGGTCATCCCCTGCTTGGCCGCTTCCGAAATCTGGCAGTTGAGCAAGCGCAGCGTCCCACCCTGAAAGGCGATCGCCCGCCACGGAACCGGCTGCTTGAGGGGCGGCGCATCCATCTGCAGCTTGATCCCCTCCAGCGTCACCTTCGCCCCCTTCACGGTGATCATGTCCCGCGCATTGGGATCGGTTTCAGGCTTCAGCTTGATCCCCAACCGATTCTTTCCGATCTCGAACTTGAAGACCGTCGAATACCCGAATCCCGATTGAATCGTGATGTCCTTCGTCAGCTCCAGGTGCCCCAGCTTGAATGGGCCGTCGCTGTCAATGCGGATCGTCTCGCCCGCCTTCACCTGCGCGAGAGCGTCTTCGAGCGACTCGAACCGGGCCTCGGGCGTCCGGCCCACAATCTGAAACTTCTGGTCCTTCTCACCTTCCAGCAGCCGGGAGATATCACTTCCCAGGTTCGCCTTCCGGAGAAACAGAATCGCAAACGCGGTGTCCGACAGCCCCTCGGGATCCGCCTCGGTCCATGCCGAGGTCCAGCCACCGGTCTCTTGCTGCTGCGCAATCAGTCCGTCAGCACCAACCGTGTACCAGTCGGTCTCGCCCAATTTGTCGAGCCCCAGCAGCACGCCAATTCGCTCGACCGACCACATGAAGTACCGGTTCCCCCCGCCGCCAATCCCCGCGGCAAAGTCTCCCGTGCGCTTCAGTCCCCGCGAGAAAATGGGGTTTTCGAGCAGCGACGCCGTCGGAACATCGGTCGACTCGGCGTCTTTCTTCCCCTGATTTTTCTTGTACTCGCGCAACTCCGCCGCCTGGGCAACCGCCAGGCAAAACAGACCCGCACCGGTCATCGGGCCAGACGAAACGGCCTTCGGCGCGGTCTTTTCGCCCACACCCGGTGCAGCGCCCGGAGCCTTCGGCGCGACGCCCGGCGCCAGCCCTTCCCCAGGCGGGGCCTTCGCCGCTGGTGCTTTCGGGGCCGGGGCCGCCTTCGCCTCTTTCTTCTTGTCGCCGTCCTTCTTTTCTCCTTCGGTCCCCTCTTCCTCATCGGGTGGCAGGTTGTAGTGCCAGCCGCCATCTTTCAACTGCGTCAGCGAGAACCGTTTCGCCACCTGAATCAGCGTCCGGTCGATATCAATCCCCGTTCGCGAGGCGACCCACAGCCCCAGCACCGCAAACTGCGTGCAACTGTTGTCGCCAAACCCCTCCTTCTGCGGCGGCAGCTTCGACCGATCGGTGATGACATCCGGATCCGCCAGCGGGCACGTGTACGTCCACCCACCCGACTGGAGTTGCCCGGCAATCAATCGCGCGGCCAGCGCCTTAATCCGCGGCCGGTCGCGACGGTCGCCAATCCGCGACAAGAGCACCACCGCGAGCGAAATGTCGTACGTGTCCTTCAGCGGCAGGCTGTTTTCCCGCACATACTCGTACCCCTTCTGCACGATCGGGTCGTTCAAGGGGACGCCGTTTTCAATCAGCGCGATCGTACACAGGGCCGTGATCCCGACCTCATGCCCCTTGAATTCCCAATTGCCCGCCTTGACCTGTTTCTCCTTGAGAAACTCGATCCCTTTTTCGCGGGACGCTTTCACGGCCTCTTCCGTCGCGGCCCGTGCGGGCACTGCGGTGAAGGCCAGGACAAGACAGAGCGATGCAATCAGGGCGCGGAGCGGCATAACAGTCCTTCCGTTCCAGTTCGGAACAGCTCGTTCGGGCGGAGGGCTGAGCGAAGGAAACCCCTTGGAAACCAGTCCCGGTCGATGAACATGTACTGTCAGCCCCTGCCGACGCACTGTCAATCCCACTCCGGGCGGGAACAGGCCCACTCGCCGATTTCCAGACAACCTTTCGATAGAGCCGGAAGCGTCAGCGCCCGGAGACACGCCCTCGCCGCCCCACGGCCATCATTCAATCTGGTCGGCCATCTCTTTGGCGATTTTCTTGCGCTGCTCCTTCGAATCGGTCGTGTTCAGCTTCTGAAAATCCGCCAGCAGCTTCTGGCCGAGTTCCGGCTTGTCTTTTGTGAGTGCGGCGATGCTCTCGGAAATTCCCCCCAACGAACTGCCGCCATCGCCATACTTCGAGACCTCCAGCAACCGGGCTTTCAGCTCGGCATGCGACTTGTACCCCACCGGCTGATCAACCGCGGCCCGCCCGCCACAGCCGGCAAATCCCCACACAGCCACGAGGACTAGCCCCCCCCCGAAACGCTCAAAACGCCCGCTCATCGTCGTCTCCTCCCTCTTCCAACAGTTCACAATTCGAAGCCCACTCGCAAGTCGGAGCCACTCGCCCAACGAGCAATGACGCCCCGTCGAAGACCTGGCTCTTTCCCAGAACGACCGCGATGCCTCGATTAACGCGTCAATCAAACCGAGGCCCGGCGTAACGGGTGTGAGTCTTTGGTAACCCGAAGCGAGAGCGCGGGACCCCGCGCTCCCCGCAGGTCACGATTTCCCCGGAATCCACGCCGAGTCCCTCGCTCACGCATCGGGCTTAAGTCGAAAAGATAAGCCCCGTAACAGGACCTGCGGTTCTGCAGTTCAACGGCTCTAAAAATTCCCAATCGTCGAACCGTCGTCGATGGCACCCAGGTTCTGCCACGTCCTGAGGTCAATGCTGTTACTCACGAACCGCACCGCACCATCCACCAGCAGAACATGGGCACCGCCCGTATGTCGGCTGCGTGCGGTGATCACGCTCCGCGCGTCGTACCACGCACAGCCGCCGCATTCCATGCAGTCGACATTCGGCGAGTTGGGCGGGTTCATCGTGCAGAAAAACGTCTGCCCCGGCATCCCGTTGATCCAGTTCTTGCCGGTGATTCCGTAGTGAACCGCGGTATCGCAAGTCGTACTGAATGCCGCCAGTTGGGCCTGGCTGGCGAACGTGTTGGGAAACGTCGCCGGGAACGTCGCCCCGCGAATCACATCCCCAATCGAGAACACGCTGCCGTTCCCATCCCCAATGATCAGTTCCGATGCGGCAATCGTGTTCGACGTCCCATCGGAAATGTCGGCGATCTTGATGTTGCGAAACAGGTTGCAGACGCCGATCTGGTCGCTGAACGCGATCGGCGTTCCCGGCGACCCACCCACGCCTCCCCCCGTCACCCCCAGCATCAAAAGCGACGGCCCCCCGCTCACCGCGTAGTTGTTGCCTCCGCCACCGGTCGTGCCCGGGTCGTTGCCATACGTTCCGTGCTGCCAGCCCTGATCCGAGGGACACAGAAACGCCGGGATGACAGTCGCTTTCAGCGTCGCATTGGCCCCGCCCCAGAACGATTGCGTGAAATCAATCTGGTTGTACAGCGGCATCTGATCCATGTACGGCAGCAGCATCGTATGCCCGCTGAACCCCTGCCAGCCCGTCGTCGATGTCGCGACGGACGAATAGTTCGCCCGCTGAAAACAGCGCTGCGAACTCTCGTAATTGTGCATCGCCAGACCAAACTGCTTCAAATTGTTGCGGCACTGAGTCCGTCGCGCCGATTCCCGCGCCTGCTGCACCGCAGGCAGCAGGAGCGCAATGAGCACCGCGATGATCGCAATGACAACCAGCAGTTCAATCAACGTAAAACCACGGCGAGCACGCGGTTTCTCAAGCATGACGGCCCCTGAAGAAAACGAACCAGATCGAGCAGAGCGGCACCAGTTGGTTCCGGAGTGTTCCTCCGACGCGAGAACCGCGCAGACAATTCACCCGCGAAGCGGATACGAGCGACACTACACCACGGCACGCTAACTTTTCAAGTCGAAGGAACTAGGCGTTTCTCGATGACAAGCTTTCGCTGAGTGTCAAGTGGTTGTCGTGATCCAGGGAGCCGGAAACGTAAGCGCCCGGAGGCCGAGCGATTCCTGTGGGCAGCCAACGTCGGAATCAATCAAAAACAACCGCACCCGCCGCGCATCGTTTCCCGGTGCGGGACACGCCCGGCATGGCGAGGAAGTTTTTGTTGACCACCAAGACACCAAGGGCACGAAGGAAAGGCAAGTTCAAGGGCCGGTGCTGTAGAACACGTGGCTTGGACCAGCGGGGGCCGGGGTGCGTTTTTTGGCGGGCGTGCTGAGGAACCGAAGCCGTGTGGAAGCGGACGGCCGTGAGGTTGGAGAATAGGAGAGGTCGCACAGACCGCAAACCGCCTGACTGGCGTTACAGTCTCGACCCGTTCGTCCACGCTCAAGGGAAGGTGCCATTGGTCCCGACCGCATGACCGACACCCGAGACCCTTCCACCTGCCTCTCCTTGGTGTCCTTGGTGTCTTGGTGGTCAACAAAGCCTCTCGTCGGTGGGACCGCGCCACCTACGCCAGGATCTCCGTCACCAGCCGACCCGCCTGATTATCGACCAGCGACTGCTCCTGGTTATTCCGGCGATACGTCAACCGCTTGTAATCCAGCCCAAACAGATGCAACAGCGTCACGTGGTAGTCGACATGCGAGACCATGTCCTTCACCGCCTTGTGGCCAAACTCATCCGTCTCGCCCAGCATCATCCCCGCCTTCACGCCGCCGCCCGCCAGCCACATCGAAAAGCCGTACGTGTTGTGGTCGCGGCCGGCATTCTCGATCCCCGTGTTGTTCTGAATGACCGGCAGCCGCCCCATCTCGCCGCCCCAGTGAACCAGCGTGGAATCGAGCAGGCCCCGCTGCTTGAGATCGCGAACGAGTGCCGCGGCCGGCTTGTCCGTCTTTTTGCAGGCCGCAGGCAGCGCCTTGCGGATGTTGCCGTGATGGTCCCACTCCTGCGTCGTGGTAAAGATCTGGACGAACCGCACGCCCCGCTCAACCAGCCGCCGCGCAATCAGACACCGCGTGCCGTAATCGCGCGTCGCATCCTCATCCAGTCCGTACAGCTTCTGCGTCTCTTCCGTTTCCTGGGTGATATCCAGTGCATCCTTGGCGGCCGTCTGCATTCGGGCCGCCAGCTCGTAACTGGAGATCCGCGCTTCGAGGTCATGCTCTCCCGGATGCTTTTCGAGATGCTCTCGATTGATCGCCGAAAGCAGCGCCAGCGACTGCTCCTGCGCGATTCCCCGCAAACCCGGCGGCGGATCGAGGTTCAGAATCCGCGGCTCTTTCTTGCGAACAATCGTCCCCTGGTAGAGCGACGGGAGCCAGCCATTCGACCAGTTCTTGGCCCCGAGCACGGGGTAGCCGTTATCCGTCAGCACGACGAACGCCGGCAGATTCCGGCTCTCCGACCCCAGGCCATACGTCAGCCAGCTTCCGAGCGACGGCCGCCCCGAGAACGGCCGCCCGTTGTTCAGCGCATCGATCGACTGGCCATGGTTATTCACCCCCGTATGCATCCCCCGCAACAGACAGAGGTCATCGGCAATTCCCGCGGTATGCGGCAGCAGCTCCGACACATCCATGCCGCACTGGCCATACTTCGCGAACTTCCAGGGCGGACCCATCACCACCCGGCTCGCCTGGGCCGCGTTGTCGTACTTCACCTCGCCCGGAAACTGCTGACCATCCAGCTTGACCAGTTCCGGCTTCGGGTCGAACAGGTCGATCGAACTGGGGCCGCCCTGCATGAACAGCGAGATCATCGCCGTCGCTTTGGCGGGCGTGTGAGGCTGTTTGGGCAGCGTATCGAACGCCTTGCGCTCCAGGTCGGGCTTTGCCGGCGCCGCCAGCAACTGCTCGTCACGCAATAGCGACGCCAGCGCCACCGACCCGACCCCAAACGTCGCCGAGGCCAGCAGATCCCGCCGGGCATACCGCCCCTCGCCAAACAACCAACCCGCGCGTTCCAACATGCTGCACCCTCAAGGGGAATGCCCAAAGCTCAAATGCCAAAAAAATCCGTTCAACGTCTTATGTGTAAGGTGGGCACTGCCCACCACTGCTCACCAACCCCCATCCACCCAACACCATCTCCCCCTGCTCCAACCCGCCCCCGCACTCCCATAGAGCCGGAAGCGTCAACGCCCGGATCCCCCCGCCGATCACTAAATCGGGTTCTTACGCAACGCAAACCGCCCGCCCGCCAACATATTAGTCATTCGTTATTCGTCATTCGTTATTCCCTTCTCTTCTACTCGACATACAAAAACTCATTGCTCCCAAACAGCACCTGCACCAGCGTCGTCAGTGCCCCCACATCCACCGGCGGTGCCCCCTCCACCGGACTCACCGCCAGCGCCGCCGCCTGCTCCGTAAGAAACCCCAGCGCCTTCGCCCGCTCCGTCTCACTCGGCAGCCGCCCCAGCGCCAACCGCCAGACCCGATCAACCCGCGCCACAGGCTCTGCACCCGCCTCGGCCACCGCCCGCTCGGCCGTCTGCCGCGCAATCGTTCTCACAACATCGCCATTCATCAGCATCAGCGACTGAGGTGTCACCGTCGAACTGGTCCGCAGTTCGCAATTCGGCTCCATCGAGGGCAGGTCAAACGTGTCCAGCACGCTCAGCAGCTTCGACCGTCGCACCTGGATGTACACACTCCGCCGAAGTTCGTCCCCCGCCGGCACAGGCTTCGGGGCGTGAATCCCGTTCCCGTCAATGTTTTCAACCGCAATAATCACCTCGCCATCGTCGTTCTCCGCGACGGGAACGGCCGGACCAAACGGCGTCCGATTCAGCTTCCCGGCCACATCGAGCATCGCATCCCGAATCGCCTCGGCTTCGAGGCGCTTCAGGGACATGTGCGACAGCAGCTTGTTGTCGGGATCAATCTCCTCGGCTTTCGGCGTCCGAACAGAAGACTGCCGCCAGGCGCGGGAGAGCAGCACTTTCCGGTGGAACGCCTTCAGGCTCCACCCCGTCGAAACAAACTCGTTCGCCAGCCAGTCGAGCAGTTCCGGATGAGTGGGCAGTGAGCCCAGGCGGCCAAAGTCGCCCGGCGTCGCCACGATCCCCTTCCCGAAGTGATGCATCCAGAATCGATTGACCAGCACCCGGCCCAGAAGCGGGTGTTGCCCGCTAGTCAGATGCTTTGCGAAGGCCAGCCTGCGACCGCTCGTGGGCAGGCTCGGATTCTTGGGCTCAATCTTCGAGCCAGCGAGGTCTTCCACGATCGACAGATCGCCCGGCAGCACCGGCTGACGCGGCGAATCCGGGTCGCCCCGATGAAACACAAACGTCTCGGGGAGCGGCTTGTCGGTCGGTTCCGTCAGGGCCACGTAGACATGCTCCGGGGGTTTCGTGGCCCGCAGCGCGACGACTTCGTCCTGCCGTTTTCGCAACTCGGAGAAGGCCGCACTGTCAAACAGTTCCAGCGTGCCCCCATTCACGTTGAAGTAGTTGAAGTAATCCTTGGCGAGCGCCTTTTGCTCGTCGGTGCGTTTGGCCTCTTCGACCTTGACGGCCACTTTCGCCGCCTCGCGCTTCTCTTCCGGGATTTTTTCCAGCTCCTTTTCCCGAACCTTGTCGCAGGCCGTATCGAGGAACAGTTTCACCTCGGCTTCCTTCGCCACCGCCTGTGCTTCAATCGCCTTGATCTTTTCCACGACATCCGCCGGAGTCATCCACAGCTTCCGCTCGCCAGGATTCTTCCACTCTTTCCAGTTGTAGGCCGGTTCGAACAGCGCCCGCATGCGGTAATAGTCCGTCTGCGGAATCGGGTCATAGCGGTGCGTGTGACACTGGGCACAGCCCACGGTGAGGCCCAGCAGCGACGTCGAGACGATCTTGATCGTCTCGGCGATGACATCATTCCGGGCGACCTTCTGATCGACATCGCCCGCCGCGGTCCCATCGGGGGCCATGCGGAGGAAGCCCGTGGCCACCAGGCTGTCTTTCTGTTCGTCGCTCAGCCCGGCCCAGTACGGCGGCGGGACCAGTTCATCGCCGGCCAGCTGCTCGGTGACGAACCGGTCGAACGGCTTGTCGGCGTTGAACGCGCGGATCACATAGTCGCGATAGCGGTAGATGTCGGGGCGGACGTGGTCTTCAATCGTGTAGCCTTCCGAATCGGCATACCCCGCGACGTCGAGCCAGTGCCGTCCCCAACGTTCCCCGTAATGCGGCGAAGCGAGCAGTTCTTCGACCAACTTGGCGAAGGCATCGGGGCTGGAATCGGCGAGAAAGGCATCGACCCGTTCGGGCGCGGGAGGAAGACCGACGAGGTCGAAATACGCCCGTCGAATCAGCGTTCGCTTGTCGGCCTCGGGCGCGAAAGACAGCCCTTGAGGCTCCAGCCTGGCCAGCAGGAACGCATCGATCTCATTCGCGACCAGGTCCTTTGCCTGCACCACAGGCACGTCCGGTCGTTTCACCGGCTGAAAGAACCAATAGGCCCGATCCTCTTCCGCAATCTCGCTCATCTTCGAGGGATCGTCCGGCTCGGCGCGGGCCGTGACGGCGCCCTGTTCAATCCATTTTCGGAGCAACTCCACTTCGCCCGCGGGGACGGGCTTGTTTCCCGGCGGCATTTCTCCCGCGACGATCCGTTCCAGCAGCGGCGACTCATCCGGTTTGCCAGCGACAACAGCCGGTCCTCCGTCGCCCCCCTTATCGAGCAGCCGCTTCAGCCGGACATCGAGATTGCCCTT
>JAIXZD010000257.1 GCA_027489895.1 Planctomycetaceae bacterium | reverse complement strand
TATGGCTTACCGCACCCAGCGATGATGCCCAGCCTCGACCGGTCGTTCAGCGCGCTGCTGGAGGACCTGTTGGACCGGGGGCTGCTGGAGGAGACGCTGGTCTGCCTCGTGACCGAAATGGGGCGAACTCCGCGGCTCAACAAATGGGAAGGGCGCGACCACTGGGCGCGGGCGATGTCGATCGCGTTTGCGGGGGCAGGGGTTCCCGGTGGTCAGGTGGTCGGAAAGACTGACCGCGAAGCCGCCGACGTCCTGGATCGCCGCTACACGCCCTGCGATTACGCGGAAACCATCTACCGCAAGCTCGGCATCGACACAGACCTGCGGCTCAAGAAGCCAGAGGGAACGCCGGTCGAGTTCAGCGAGGGAGGCAAGCCCATCGCCGAACTGTTCTGAGAGTGGCGTTACACTCAAGGCACATCCGAACGGTATTACGTCCGATTTGCGCGAATTGCCTCCCAGTGCGGGGATCGCAACAGGATGCGCGGTTAGAACTGGTTGGCGACATGAACCGAGGCGGCGAACGATGTGACGACGGTGGATTGGGAGAACTGATGGTCGATTCAATCGCCATTCGTCGTTACCGGCTGATTGGAAAGCGAGGATAGCTTCCCAAGCTCTTCCGCACTCAGCGCGCGATTGAACACCGCCACGCCGCCGATCCAGCCTGTGAAGCCGACGCCGCGCGAACTGTGAATGACGCGGCCGATCGTGAAGGGGCCGCCATTTTTCGCATCCCTGGGCGTGTAGAGATCGTGCGGATACCACCAGGGGTTCAGACGCAAAGCCACGAGATCGCGGGCCACTTCATTGCCGTCTCTCAGAGTGACCTCGATCTTTGTGTAGCGATACTCGCGGAGTTCGACCCGCTCCCCAGCCTGTTCGCGAATCACCTTCACGCTCAGCGGCTCACCTTCGGGCGGGTTGTAGAACTGGTCTTTGGGAAAGGATTCGTCTTCGCCCTCTTGCTTGCCAAGCAGCCTGGCAAAGTGCCCCTGCATGTAGGCGTTGTAGGCGGACGAGATCAGCCTGTCGCTCTTCGGATTGTCGAGCCAGCGGTCGCCGGAGACGCCGTTCAGCCAGCCGGTGAGCTCATCGCGCTCGTGATCGAACGTCATCGCGAAGCACTGCCAGGAGGCATCGAGAACCTCGTTGGGCGAGTCAGCCGGGACTTCCGGGGATTGTCCGAGTGAATTGCATTTGTGCAGGGCGTACTTGTTCAAAAAGGAACTCGCGCCGTTCTCGGAGACATGACCGCAGGCGCTGCCCTGCTTGTTCAGGCCCGCAAAGAGGGCGTACTGCCGCTGACCACGCTCCACCTTGGCGATGGAGGCCGTGGTCTTCTCCTTCAAATCGGTGCCCTCATGCCAGATGCCCGCCAGCGCGTGATTGCCACTCTCGCGAATCGCCCATACGACCACAGTCACCGACTTGCCAGCCCCCTTGATGTCGAGCGGCGTGTCGTGCAATCGCGCACGCGGCACGAACAGGAACGGGCGGAAGCTCGCGTCCGCCTCTTTGACGATGCGGATGGCGTTTCCAAACGGCCCACGGCCTAGCACCGGAAAATCAGCATACGTCGCCTCGCGTCCTTCGCCCCAGTACTCCCTGATGTAGTTCCGGGCATCGAGAGCGAACTCGTTTTTCGCGCCGGCGGGGACATGAGCCGTGAAACGATGCTCGCCGTCTGGTTCACGCTTCACAAAGTCCCAAAAGGCGACGCAGCCGGGTGTGTTTACGACCAATGCGACGCGTTCGGTTGATTTGTCCCCGGCATGGGCGGAGGAAGCAATCAGCAGAGTGATAGCAATCGCGATGCGCATTGGATTGAAGCTCTTCGTCGCGCCGTTGAGTAAAAGGGACCGTTCAACACCGGTCGGGATACAGGAGATTCGACGCGATTGAAAGGGAGTTGGATGTGCTCCAGCATTTCCCGGAAACCGGGCCGATCGAGCGTTTCCAGGGATTCGACTTCGTCGCCGTACCGACGGTCGCTGTAGTCCTTAAATAGGGACCGGGTGGTTAACTCCAAGAGGCGTGTTGACGCGAGAGTCCGAGAGTTTTGGGCGGAGTCTCCGGGGTCCAAGCGAGACCATCCGGGTGCCTTCCGCAACCCGGTGGGACTCTCTCGAAACAGAGAGCGCCAGAACAGCGGGCGGGATGACGTAACGTCTTGCGGGAAAGGCGGAAACGAAAAAACGCCGGGAGGCGAACCTCTCGGCGTTTTCCGTGAACTGGTCTGTACTGCGAGTACGCAGAACAGAAACGAGCTCCCCGGAAGGGACCCTCTTCGAAACAATGCGCGCCCGAAAACGCCATTGGGATTTTACTGAACCCCTTGATGCCACACAAGTTCGCATTTTCCGCGTACCGGGTAGGGGTGGTCGAACGGTAGACACCCTCCTCGAACTCGCAATCAACGGGTTAACAGCCCGTCAAAGGACCGTCCGGTCGGAGCGGACCTGGAGAAGATTTGCGGTTCGCGCCGCCAGCGGCGGACGAGTCTGGCAGAGCCCATCTGCAGGGGCGTCACGGCGGTCGGCAAGGGGGCCGAATCCCAAACCGGAAACTGTCAAGTCGCGACCTTTCGTGGAGAACTACTCAGCAATCTCAATCCATTGAAAATTACCAACAGAGATGCCCCTGTGTCTGCCGCGATGGCTCCCCAGAGGGACGAGATTCCAGCAAACGTCAGAACCACAAAAATTGCCTTGACCGCGAGCGAAAAGCCGATGTTCTGTCGGATGACTGTCAACGTGCGACGTGAATGCTGAACCAGCCAGGGGAGCTTTGAGAGATCGTCGGACATGAGAGCAATGTCAGCCGTTTCAATCGCTGCATCGCTGCCTGCCGCGCCCATTGCGATGCCGAGCGTGGCGCGGCCCAGTGCCGGTGCGTCGTTCACTCCATCGCCAACCATCGCAACCCGACCGTATTTGGCGACGAGCGCCTCCACCGCCAACACTTTGTCCGCAGGTAGCAGGTCAGCATGAACCTCGTCTATACCTGTCTCGCGGGCGATGGCTTCTGCTGTCCCCTTGTTATCCCCGGTCAACATGACGATGTGCTTCACGCCGGCGTGGCGCAACGCCATGAGCGTCTGTTTGGCACCGGCTCGCACCGTGTCAGCGAGGGCGATGAAGCCGCAGACATGAGTCGCATTTCCGATGACGACGACGGTGCGTCCCGCTGCCGACAGGGCCTCCAGTCTTTGGTGGACTTCCTCGGTTTCCTGGCCGCGTTCCTCCAGGT
>JAIXZD010000483.1 GCA_027489895.1 Planctomycetaceae bacterium | reverse complement strand
TGGCAGCGGAGGATGCGCCAGGCGGTCAGCCAGCCGCCGCGCCAGGCACCATGTTTCCGGATGGCGAGCAGGCCGTACTCGCTGCAGGAGGGATGAAACCGGCAGCGGCCGCCCAGCCAAGGCCCGAGGATGAGGCGGTAACCGTGGATTAACGCCAGCAGGAGCGATGCACCCCAGCCCGGTGTGGCGGTCGGGGGATTCTCGTCGAGTTGCGGGCTGGCACACACGCTGAAGGCATCCGGGGGTTGTTAATCCAGCGACGTGGCGGGAAAGCAGACGCGTCCCAGAAATCTAACAGAACTACGGTCGAAGCGGACACTGGTCCGGATTCCCGGTGGGCGTTGACTTGAACAGCTGTGACAGTTTGATCTCGCGTTCGGATTTGAAGGCCTAACCTGTTATCTGCTAACTGTTTTCGACGGCCACGATGGACTTTTTGAGGGGTGGCGGATATCCTTAGAGGGTCGCCGATCCGAGGTGGTAAACGGCTTGGATCGCTGGTTCCAACCTGTTCTCTCACAATTAGTTGCGTTCGTTTCCTGGCGAGCATGCCGGAATCTTTTGATCGGAAAATCTTGCAGCCAAGACGATAGGGCCTGCGGTGTTCGAGAGAGCCCGATTTGAAGAGTTGGGAAGATCGGGAAGATTGGGCTATGCCTTCGGTTTCGAGAAGTGCGAGTCGGATCGCCGGTGGGAATGAGTCTTGGCTGTCTGAGTGTGGCTGGATGAGTTTGGCTGGGGCGAGCGGGGAGGGTGTGCATGTCTTTTGAATCGCTGGGATTGGCAGAACCGCTGGTTGTCGCGGCCCGAACGGGGGGCTATCGCGCTCCCACGGCCGTACAGAACGAGGCGATTCCCCCATTTCTGGCGGGCAGAGACCTGTTTGCCGCCGCCGAAATGAGCATGGGGAAGACGGTTTCGTTCGTCATGCCGCTGTTGCACCGTCTGATGAGCGGCCTGCACGAACCGGTGCTTGTCGGGCAGGGGTTGCACGGGGTGCGGCCGCTGCCGATCAGCAGTCCCGCCCGGACGGCGGCTCAGCAGGAAGGGAAAGGCCCGCGGAAGCTGCGGGCGCTGATCCTGGCACCGACCCGCGAAATGGCGAGTCAGATTGGCGAGACGGTCAAGCATTTGACGTCGGGGACGTCGCTGAAGTTCTGCGTCGTGTTTGGCGGGGTGAACCCCTGGCCGCAGACTCAGGAACTGCGATCGGGTGTCGATCTGTTGATCGCGACACCCGTCCGGCTGATGGAATTGCTGACGCAGGGGTATGTCCACCTGAATCACGTCGCGATGTTCGTGCTGGATGAAGTCGATCGGCTGCTGGAAACTGGTCATGCGGGGGACATCCGGAAGATTGTCCAGTCGCTGCCCCCATTGCATCAGACGGCGCTATTCACCGAAACCGTGACGGAACCGGTTGAGGATCTGGCCGCGACGATCCTGAAGAACCCGGCCTATATTCGGGTGAAGCCGCCTCTTCCGGGCGGACCGCGGGTGCATCACGCGGTTTGTTTTGTTGCCCAGCGGGAAAAGATCAAGGCGCTCGCTCACCTGCTTCAGACGGGGGATGTGACGAAGGCGATCGTGTTCACGAAAACGCAGCAGCGGGCGGATCGGGTGGCCGAGCAACTGCTGCGGATGGGCGTCCGGGCGGAAGCGCTGGCGAAGCCTGCTGATGCGCGGAAGGCGCTGAAGTCGGAACGGAAAGCGATTCTGGTGGCGACGGATGTGGCCGCTCGGGGCGTGGATGTTTCGGGGATGTCGCATGTGGTGAACTTTGACATGCCGGTGAAGGCGGAGTTTTACGCCAGCCGGGTGGGGAAGTCGGCCCAGGGGCCGGGTGGTCAGGCGATTTCGCTGTGCGATGACGAGGAGCGGAAGCTGCTGAGAGCGATCGAGAAGACGCTGGGCAAGTCGCTGCCGACGCGGAAGATCGAGCTGGTCGCACCGGTGGCGAAGGGCGGACAGGTAGGTTCCAAGCAGACGGCGTCGAGTCAGACGCCCGACGAGCCTGCGGCGGGATCAGCGGCGGCTACGCGGCCTTCGTCGAAGTCTGCTCCGGCGGTGAAAGCGGCTCCGGTGGCGAAAGCGACGCCTGTTGCCAAGGCGGCTCCGGTCGCTCGGGCGGCGTCGCGCGTGGCGGGGTCGGGGTCTGCTGCCAATGGGGCGACGGCCAAGGGCGGACCGTCCGGGAAGGCGGGGGCGGTTGGAAAGCAACCCTCACGTGGACAGGTCGGAGTTTCGGCGCGGCGCCAGGCGGCGTCGAAGCCGACCTCGAAGCCAACCGCGGCGGGTAAGGTGGGCTCCAAGCCGGTTAAGGCGCCGGTCACGCGGAAGGTGAAGACGCCGTCGGTTGCGGCGAAACCTGCGGCCCGCTCGTCTGCCGGAAAAACGGCGACGGGGACGAAGCCGAGGTCCAAGGCGACAGGGAACGGTCGACCGCCACGGCAGACGCAGGCCAAGGGGCGCGGGCGTCGCTAAGGGGCGTGTTGGGCGTTGAAGGACATTCTCTTCGCACACAATGCGGGTCCCAACGGCCTCGTTGGTGTCCTTTCTGTGAGCGCCTGTTCGCGCTGGCGGAGGCAGTAGCACACAACCGTTGATCTGTGAGGTCGCGGTTTCGGTGCGGGCCGCGCCGCATCTTGGTTGGCATGCTTGCCCCGAAGCGGTGCAAGCATGGCACGGCACGTTCCGATGCGAGCGCTTCTCGTGCCGACTGGAACAGTGCGAAGAGCCGGCTGCGGGGGCGGATTGGCGTTTGGGCGGTGCAGGCCTCCGGACGTTCACGCTTCCGGCTCACTAGGGGCGCGACTGAGAGACAGATCTCGCGACGCGGTCTTGGGCGGGGAGTGGTTTCCGTCGGTTGTCGGGGCGTTTTCGTCGAAACCGCGCGGGGGGAGGCCGGGTTTAACTGCGAGAGTCCTGTTGGGAATGCCAGAGGTGTCTGGTACGGTTCTCAATCGCGGCCGCGATCTGGCATGGTCGGGTCGTCGCGGCAGGTGTCGGCAGGACGTGGTCGAGCAGTGGAGGCAGGGCATGAGTGCGCGGTCAATTCTGGGGCGGGCGATCCATCTGGTGGGGCGCGTGGGCCGATTTGGAGCGAGCCGGTTTCGCATCAGCCAATTCCGGGGTCGACGCGGCACCATCCGGCTGCTGCTCGGTGGGTCTCTGCTGGTGGTTGTGGGCGGGTTGACCGTGGGCGGGGCCGACCAGCCGGAACGCGTTGACTGGCGGGGCAAGTTTGCCGCGGTCGATGGAGATGGTGATGATCGCGTGACCCGTGCGGAATGGGACCGGTCGGATCTGAAGGCGAATTCCGCGTTGTTCAAGGCCCTGGATGCGAATGGCGACGAGGCCATCACGCGGGATGAGGCAGCGAAATACTTCGATGGCGCTTCGGACGACTCGGAATCGAGCACGAAAACGGAGAGCGAGTCGGCGGGTGCGGCCCAGGGGCCACGTCCGTTGCCTGCCGCGGCGCGACGGATCGGCCGTCTGGTTCCCGATGTCGAGTATGTGGACATTTCCGGGAAATCGCGAAAACTGTCGGACGACAAGTCGAAGCGGGCGGTGGTGATCGCGTTCACGAGCACAAGCTGTCCTCTGAGCCAGAAGTTTCTGCCGACGCTGGCGGACCTCGAAGCGAAGTATGCGGATCGGGGCGTGGCGTTCCTGTTCGTCAATCCTGTCGATGCGGACCGGGTGGAGCAGATGCGCGAGGCGGTGTCGCGGGAGTCGCTGCAGGGCGCCTATGTGCATGACCGTGAGGGAGAGTTCGCCCGAAAGGTGGGGGCGCTGACGACGACCGATGTGATTGTGATCGATGGGGGCCGGACGGTTCTGTATCAGGGTGCGGTCGACGATCAGTACGGGTTTGCGTATTCGCTGCCGACCCCGCGTGTGAACTATCTGGACGATGCGCTGGCGGCGATTCTGGCGAACCTGCCGCCGGTCGTGGTGGCGACAGAGGCTCCCGGCTGCACGCTCGATCTGGAAGCGGCCCCGGCTCCGGCGAATGTGACATACCACAACCGGATTTCGCGGATCGTGCAGCAGGCGTGCGCCGAGTGTCATCGGGACGGTGGTGTCGGGCCGTTTTCGCTGACGAGCTATGACGAGTTGAACTCACACAAGGCGATGGTGGCGCAAGTGGTCGAGCGGGGCCAGATGCCGCCGTGGTTTGCTGCGCCCAGTTCCGAGGTTACGGCTGCTACCGCGACTGGCGAAGGGGCGAAGGCTGCGAGTGTGTGGCGGAATGATCGCTCGCTGTCGGCCGAGGATAAGGCGGATCTCATCGCGTGGCTGAAGTCGGACCGGCCGCTGGGAGACCCGGCCGATGCGGTGGTGCCGCGGGTCTATCCGACGGAATGGCGGATTGGCCAGCCAGATCTGGTCGTGCAGCTAACGGAACCGGTGGCGATCCAGGCGACGGGGACGATGCCGTACGTGAATCGGGTCGTCGATCCCCAGTTGACCGAAGACAAATGGGTAAATGCGTGGGAGGTGCTGCCGACGTCACTGGAGGTGGTCCACCATGTCCTGGTGTTCGTTGTTCCGCCGACAGGTGAGGGAGAGCCCAAAGCCGAAGAGGAAGATGAACGGCAAGGGTTCTTTGCCGCGTATGTTCCGGGAGCGGTCGGAGCGCGTTACGAGGAAGGGTTCGCGAAGCGCGTGCCGGCCGGGAGCAAGTTCCGGTTTCAACTGCACTACACGCCCAATGGTAGGGCGACGGCCGACCAGACACGGCTGGCGCTGACGTTTGCGAGTGAGCCTCCGCGACATGAAGTCCGGGTGACAGGCATTGTCGACTCGAAGCTGCGGATTCCGCCAGGGGCGTCGAACCATGAAGAGGGGGCCACGCTTCCCGTTCCTGCAGACGCCCGGCTGCTGGGGCTGATGCCGCACATGCATGTGCGGGGCAAGGCGTTCCGGTACGAGCTGGTCGACGCACGGGGCAAAGTCGAGACGCTGCTGGATATTCCCCGCTACGACTTCAACTGGCAGTTGGGGTACCAGTTCAACGAGCCGCTGCTGGTGCGGGCGGGGAGCACGCTGCGGGTGAAAGGCTGGTTCGATAACAGCACGGGGAACCCGGCGAATCCCGATGCGACGAAGCTGGTGCGGTGGGGGCCCCAGACCGACGACGAGATGTTGATCGGGTATGTCGAGTACTACCTGCCGAACGAAACGCCCGAAACGCGGTCGGCCGGTCTCAATCCGGGGCGGCCGGGCGGACTCGTCGGACAGATTGAACGGATTGTCCGCCAGATCGATGTCGACAAGGATTTGAGGATCACGCGGCAGGAGTTTTCACGGCTGAAGGAGTTTGCCCCGCGGCTGGCAGAGAACGAGAAGGTGATGGACCGGTTGTTCAAGCAACTGGACAAGGATGGGGACGGGCTGATCACCGTTCCGGAGTTGCAGTCGCTGCGGCGGTGAGGGTGTTTTACGGGGGGGCCGGTGCTGGCTTGGACCATGGCGCTGGCGTCCCGATCATTGTGGTTGGACGCAATTCGCAGCCTGGTCGCCGGGAAACGCTTTTGTGCAAGTGAGTTTCTGGGGCGGTTGTGCGCGGAGGGTGCGGCTTCCTGTCGCTGCGCGACCCGACCACAAGGTGGTCGGTCCACCCGTCTGGAGGTTGTTGGCGGCGTTTTGATGTAGTGCGTCTTCGGAACGCTCACGCGTTCCGCTACAGATTGGCGGCGCGGCGCTCTGTTGTTGGGCGTCTTGGGAACGCTCACGCGTTCCGCTACACGTACGGCTCGATAATCGGTTACTCGGTGCGGAGCCAGTCGGCGATGAAGAGCTGGCTGGAGCTGTCGGCGGAGCGGGTGGCGGTCCAGAGGAGCTGCTTGCCATCGGGCGAGAAGACCGGGAGCACGTCCATGGCTTTGCCGTCGGTGATTTGCGTGCGCTGGCCGGCGGTCAGTTTGCTGTCGGGGTAGGTCAGGTCGAGCGTCCAGAGATGGAAGGTGCCCCGGCCTGTCGAGTAGTCGGCTCCTGACCAGATGAGGTATTTTCCGGAGGGATGGAAGTACGGGCACCAGTTCACCTCGTCGAGATTGCTGGTGAGCTGGACCTCGGTTTTGCCGTCGACCGAGATGGCGTAGAGCTGCAGCATGTCCTTCTTGAGACGGTCGCTGCGGAAGATGACCCACTCGCCATTGGGAGAGAAGAACGGTCCGCCGTCGTAGCCATCGGCGTTGGTGAGCTGGCGCGGCTCGCCGCCGGCAGCATCCATAATGTAAAGGTCCGGGTCGCCGTCACGGGTCGAGGTGAACACTAACTGCTTCCCGTCGGGCGAGTAGCTGCCTTCGGCGTCGTAGCCGGGGGCGTCGGTCAGACGGCGCAGGCCGGTGCCGTCGAAGTTGACGGTGTAGAGGTCCATGTGCGGGTCGAAGTCCCACTGGTAGCGGCGGCGGCCACCCTTGGCGGCTTCTTCGCGGGCTTTCAGTTCGGTCTGATCGATCGAGGGGTCGGTATGACTGGAGGCGAACAGGATCGTCTTGCCGTCGGGCGAGAAGTAGCTGCAGGTGGTGCGGCCGCGTCCCGTGCTGATGAGGCGGGGCGTGCGTTCGGCGAGGGGCTGGACGTAGATCTGGTAGAAGGGGTAGCCGATGGGGTAGGCCTGGTAGACGACGAGCTGTCCGTCGGGTGAGAAGTAGCCTTCGCCGGCGCGGGGCAGTCCGAACGTGACCTGGCGGGCGCTCTTCAGAAACTTGCTTTCGAGGGGCGAGAGTTCGATCGGGACGATCGCGGGGTCGGCTTTCGGGGCGGCCGGTTTGCCTTCCTGGGCGGAGGTCGAGAGCGGCGTGACGAAGCTGAGGGCGATGGCCACCAGAACCAGAACTCGCATGGGGTTGTCTCCTGTGTCGAAGTCTGAACGGAAGTTGAAGCGTGGGGCCGTGTGATGGCCGCGCGGTTGGGGTGCTCTGTTTGGGAAGGATTGTAGCAGGCGGGCGATGGTGTTGCTGTTGATGGGGGCTGGGGAAGCGTCACCGCTTCCGCTACCGCGTTGGGGGGCGGGTCTGGTAGGCTCTGGGACGCATGTGGACCCGCTTCGCCGCGCGGCGTTCGACGTGAGTGGCTGCGCGGGCTGACCTCTCTTCGCACCGAGCCTGCACCCGTGAGCCTGTTTAAGATTGCCGGTGGCACCGTTTACGACCCGCGAAACGGCGTGGACGGCGTCGTCAAAGACCTGTGGATTGAAGATGGCCGCATCCTCGCCACGCCCACCGACCCGAGTGTGCGGGCCGATCGGGTGCTGGATGCGACGGGCCTCGTGGTGATGCCGGGCGGTGTCGATATGCATTGCCACATTGCGGGGCCGAAGGTCAACGTGGCCCGCAAGATGATGCCCGAAGCAAAGCGCAACGCGGAGAAGGTGGTGCGGACGCCGCTTACCCGGTCGGGCACGATGGGGAGCGTGCCGAGCACGTTTGCCACCGGGTACAAGTACGCGGGGCTGGGCTACACCACGGCGTTCGATGCGGCGATTCCTCCGCTGGGAGCGCGGCATGCCATCGAGGAGTTTCACGACACCCCGCTGATCGACAAGGGGTTTTTCGTGCTGGTGGGCAACAACCACTACGTCCTCGAACAGATTCGCGATAGTGAGCCCGAGCGGTTGCGGAACTACATCGGCTGGCTCGTCAACTCGACCAAGGCGCTGGCGACGAAGGTGGTCAACCCGGGCGGGGTGGAAGTCTGGAAATCGGGCGGAGGGAATGCGGGCGGGCTGGATTCGCCCATCGCTCATTTCGGCGTGACGCCCCGGCAGATCATCACGAACGTCGCGCAAACCGCGATGGACCTGGGGCTGCCGCACCCGATGCATATTCACTGCAACAATCTGGGCGTGCCGGGCAACTGGACGACGACGCTCGACACGATGAAGGCGCTGGAAGGCAGGCCGGCACACGTCACGCATATCCAGTTTCACAGCTATGGCGGCGATCCAGACAACCAGGCGACGTTCCATTCCAAGGTGACGGAACTGGCCGAGTATGTGAACAGCCATCCGAACATCACGGTGGATGTGGGGCAGGTGCTGTTCGGGGAAACGACCTCGATGACGGGGGATGGCCCGCTGGGCTACTTCCTGCACAAGATTTACGGGCGGAAGTGGTTCTCGTCTGATACCGAGATGGAGGCGGGCTGCGGGATCGTTCCGATCACGTACAAGGACAAAAGCCGGGTCCATGCGCTGCAGTGGGCGATTGGCCTCGAGTGGTATCTGCTGATGCAGGACCCGTGGCGGGTGGCGATGAGTACCGACCATCCCAATGGTGGCTCGTTCCTGGCCTACCCGGAAATCATTGCGCTGTTGATGGATCGCCAGAAGCGTGAAGAGGCGCTCAACCGATTGCCACCGGCCGTCCGCGAGGGCTGCGTGCTGGGGGACCTGACCCGCGAATACACACTCAACGAGATTGCGATCATCACGCGGGCCGCTCCCGCGCGGATGCTGGGGCTGCCGAACAAGGGGCATCTGGGGGCGGGGGCGGATGCGGATATCACCATCTATACGCCCAATGACGAACGCGACTGGCAGCGGATGTTTGAGCTGCCGCGGATTGTGATTCAGCGGGGGCGGGTGGTGTTTGAAGAGGCGGAGCTGCGGGCGGCCGAGGGGGGCGTGTTTCTGCATGCCGCCCCGGCGTACGACCCGGCGAGCGTGGACCACATTAAGGATTGGTTCGAGAAGTACTATACGATTCAGTTCGCGAACTATCCGATCGATGATACGTATCTGGATGAGCATGAGGTCGTGCCGGGGAATCTTTCCGTCGACAAGCCCGCTGAGAGCCCAACCGGGAGTTCCGCAGCGGAGCAGGTCGCACAGGGTTAAATCCAAACAACAGAACAGCAAAGACCATCATCGGGAGGGAGTCCAACATGGCTGCGGAAGAGGGCTGGTACTACGCGAAGGGGCCGGATTCGGT
>JAIXZD010000050.1 GCA_027489895.1 Planctomycetaceae bacterium | reverse complement strand
TAGCGCTGCGTTGGCTGTGTGCAATTCACAGGAAGCATTAGGAAAGCAGGGGTGGCCCGACCACCTTGTGGTCGGGTCGCGCCAGCGACAGGAAGCCGCGCCTTCCGCGAACAACCGCCAGAACAGGTACCTCGAACGTTCGCGTGATCTGCGAGGGGCCAGATCTCTCACGGTCGGCATGCTTGCCCCGAAGCGGTGCAAGCATGGCACAGTTCTGGAACCCATCATTGCTCGGGTCGCTATACTGCGGTCACTGAACCGGGCGAGAGAGAGTGAGATTCGTTCTGAAAGTCGAAGTGCCATGCATACGCTGCGTCTTGCCGTTGCCACCGAGCTGTTTGGGCTGCCGATTCGTCAGGCCATCCTGGCCGCGGCCGATGCGGGAGCGCAGGCGGTGCAGTTCAACGCCCGCGACGAGCTTCGCCCGGGCGATCTCACCGACACCGGCCGCCGTCAATTCCTGCATCTTCTCTCGGAACGCGACCTCGCCGTCTCCTCGCTCACCTTCCCGACCCGGCGGGCGCTCTACGACGAAGAGCAACTCGATGCGCGACTGGCCGCGCTCAAGGCGGCGCTCGAGTTCGCACGGCAACTCAAATCGACCGTACTGACGTTTCGAATCGGCCGTCTGCCCGCGGAAGACTCGCCCACCTGGGGCGTGCTCGTCGACATTCTGGCCGATCTGGCACGGCACGCGAACTTGTACGGCGTCACTCCCTGCATCACCCCGATGGCCGAGCCAACCGCCCGGCTGGTCACGCTGCTCGAGACCGTGAAGACTGGGCCGATCGGGATCGACTTCGATCCTTCGGTGATTGCGGTGGCCGGCGAAAAGCCCCACGACGTCTATCGCCAGCAGCATCGCCTCGTGTTCCATGTGCTGGGACGCGATGCGGTGAAAGACCTCGATGGCGGCTCGACCGAAGTGCCCGTCGGACGGGGCGAAGTCGACTGGGTCGAGTTCCTGCCGCTGCTCGATGAAGCGAACTACCGGGGCTGGGTGACGGTTAACCGGACACAGGGGTCCGACCGTCCCGGCGACGCGACCCGCGCGCTGAAATATCTGTCGCAAGTCTTCTTCGAATGACCGGCCATTCTTCCCCCTGACGCCCGACTACACTTCTGTGCAGAGACGTGGCGACAGCGATCCCAGGCGACCAGAGCGTGATTTTTGGAGGCGAATGGATGCGACGAGAACGGTTTCTTAGGGGAAGCATCGTCACCATGTGCGTGGCTTTCGTCCTCGGCCTGTCGAGTGCCCCTGTCTGGTCGGCGGACCCCGCCCCGGGCGCAGGCGCTGCCAAATCCACCTGGGCTCAGTGGCGTGGTCCGTCGCGGGATGGACTGCTGCCTGCCGGTGACGAGGCCGGCCCGGCCTGGCCTCAATCCCTGCAGGGCGACGCGCTCACCACGAAATGGCGGGTCGACCTGGGCCCCAGCTACTCCGGTCCGATCGTCTCGGCCACCATGGTGTTCACGACGGAAACGGCCGACAAGAAACAGGAAGCAGTTCGCGCCTACGACCGGGCGACCGGTAAAGAGGTCTGGTCGCGCGTCTGGGACGGTTCCCTCTCCGTCCCGTTCTTCGCCAAGGAGAACGGCGACTGGATCCGTTCAACGCCTTGTCTTGATGTCGATGCCGATGGAACCGAGCGGCTCTACGTGGGCGGCATTCGCGACCGGATCGTCTGCCTCAACGCGGCCGATGGCAGCGAGCTCTGGTCGGTCGATTGTGTCGAGCGGTTCAAGTCGCCCGTGCCCGCGTTTGGCTGCGTCTGCTCGCCGCTGGTTGTGGGTGACGCGGTCTACATGCAGGCCGGGGCGGCCTTCCTCAAACTGAACAAGCGGACCGGAGAGACGCTCTGGCGCGTGCTCGACGATGGAGGCGGAATGGGCGGCAGCGCGTTCTCATCGCCTGTGCTCGCTGCGGTGGGTGGGCGGACGCAACTGCTCGTCCAGACGCGGAACGACCTTGCGGGCGTCGATCCCGAAACGGGCACCGTCCTGTGGAAGCAAAAGGTCGAAGCGTTTCGCGGCATGAACATTCTGACGCCCGTTGTCTTCAAAGATGCGATCTTCACCAGTGCGTATGGCGGCAAGGCCCAACTGTGGAAACCACTTCTGGGTGAGGCCGAGGCGCCGGGCAAGGCCGAGCCGCTCTGGACGAAGAAGACCGAGGCGTACATGTCGTCTCCGGTGATTGTGGGCCGGTACGCGTATGTCCATCTGCGCAGCCGACGCGTGGCCTGCGTCGACCTCACGACCGGCGAAGAGACCTGGCGAACGGAACCGTTCGGCCGCTATTGGAGCATGGTGGCCCGTGGCGATCGGATTCTCGGGCTGGATGAGCGGGGCGACCTGTATCTCATCGCCGCTGATCCGAAGGCGTTCACCGTGCTCGACAAGCGCAAGGTGAGCGAGGCCGAGACCTGGGCCTACCTCGCCGTGGCGGGCGACGAACTGTTCATCCGCGAACTGAAATCGCTCGTCGCCTGGCAGTGGAAGTAGCTGTCCGTCTGCAGGTCAGTGTCAGGAAAAAAACAGGTCGGGCCTGCCCGACACCATCACTTTTGACTTTTTCCTTTTGACTTTTGACTTACTCCGTTCTGACGCAACCTGACACCAATCGATGCATGGAGCAGTGCCCACCCGACAAAACATCGCGCACCAGCAGCGATTACTCCGGCAGCACCCACGGGTGGCTGGCGAGTTCAGCCAGTCGCGCCCGATGGGTCAGGTCGAACTGCATCGGCGTGATCGTCGCGAACCCGGCGGTGAGCGCTTCGACATCGGTATCCGAGTGGTGCGTCGACGCGCCGCGCTCGTCGACATCGGGCCAGTAGTACGTCCGTCCGCGCGGGTCGACCCGCCGGATCATCACGTCCCGGTCCCGCGCCAGGCTGATCGGCAGCAGTTTGACACCCACGGGCCAGCCCGGCCGACTGTCGGGCAGGTTGACGTTCCACAAGCTGCCCGGCTGCGGGTGGAGCGCCAGAATCTGCGCGATCAATCCCCGCGCCAGACGCGTGGCCCGCGGAAAATCGGGCGGCGCGTCGCACGTCAGCGAGACGGCGATCGAGGGGATCCCGAAAAACGCGCCTTCGATCGCCGCCGCGACGGTGCCCGAATAGAGGACATCAATTCCCGAGTTCGAGCCGGAGTTGATCCCGCTCACGACGAGATCGGGCCGGACTTCGCACAGCTCGAGCACGGCCAGTTTGACACAGTCGGCCGGGCTGCCCGCGACGGCATGCCCGAAGCACTCCCGCTCGCGTTCGACTTTTCGGGCAAGGAGCGGCGTGAGGTACGTGATCGAATGCGACACGCCGCTCTGCTCGGCAAGCGGG
>JAIXZD010000190.1 GCA_027489895.1 Planctomycetaceae bacterium | reverse complement strand
GGAGGCCAGCAGCAGCGCACATTCCTCGCCCGCGCCCTCGTTCAGGAAGCCGACCTCTACCTGATGGACGAACCGTTCGCCGCCGTCGATGCCGCCACCGAACGGGCCATCGTCGATCTCCTCCGCGAGATGCGGGCGACAGGCAAAACGGCCGTCGTCATTCACCACGACCTGCAAACCGTCCCCGAGTACTTCGACTACGTCGTGCTGCTCAACATGCGGGTCGTCGCGGCCGGTCCTGTCGACACGGTGTTCACTGCGGAAAATCTGCAGAAGACCTACGGCGGCCGACTGACGCTGCTCGACGAGGTGACCGAAGCGATGCGCCGCCGCGAGCGGACCTTGTAGAGCGCGACTCGACCGGAGTTGCCCGCGGTGCGGGGGGAAGTCTCACGACTTCCGCTACCCGCAGGGCAGCGCTAACGGTCTGGCGCAGCCACTCGTTAACATTCCGGGGCCGCACTCGCGAATCCGACCGCGATGGCCCGCACGGTGAACGACCAGTCGTGACCGGCGTCGATCGAGTTCGGATCGCCTTGGGTTTGCCTTCATGCTGTCGAGATTCTTTATCGACCGGCCCGTGTTCGCCACGGTGATCTCGATCGTCATCGTGATTCTCGGGGCCGTTTCGATGGGGTCGCTCCCCATCGCCCAGTACCCCGAGATCGTCCCGCCGACGATTCAGGTGACCGCCGCCTATCCCGGGGCCAACGCCAAGATCGTTTCCGAAACGGTGGCCAGTCCCATCGAACAGGAAGTCAACGGCGTCGAGAACATGCTCTACATGAACTCGAAATGCACCAACGACGGCCGCATGACGCTCGACATCACCTTCAAGCTCGGCACCAATCTCGACATGGCTCAGGTTCTCGTCCAGAACCGCGTTGCCATCGCCGAACCAAAACTGCCCGAGGAAGTCCGTCGGCAGGGAATCAACACCAAGAAACGCTCGCCCAACATTCTGCTGGTCGTCAACCTCGTTTCGCCCAACGAATCGCGTGACCAGCTCTACCTGTCGAACTATGCGACACTCAACGTGAAAGACGCTCTCGCCCGAATTGAAGGCGTGGGCGACATCTTCCTGTTCGGCGGCCGCGACTACAGCATGCGTGTCTGGCTCGACCCCGAACAACTCGCCTCTCGCGACATGAATCCGGGCGACGTTCTCAAAGCCCTCTCCGAACAGAATGTGCAGGTCGCCGCCGGAACGATTGGGCAGTCTCCGCTCGACACCCCGGGTGAAATCCAGCTCGCCATCAGCACACAGGGACGCCTGCTCGACCCCACCGAGTTTGCCCGCGTCATCGTCAAGACCGGGGCCGATGGCCAGGTCGTCCGGCTCTCCGAAGTCGGGCGTGTCGAACTCGGTGCCCGCACCTACGACTCCGTCAACATGCTTGATGGCAAGCCGAGCGTCGGCGTCGTGATCTTCCAGTTGCCCGGCTCCAACGCTCTCTCCACCGCCGAGCGGATTCGCGCCGAAATGGAGACGCTCAAAAAATCGTTCCCGGACGACATGTCGTACGAGATCGTCTACGACACGACCGTGTTCGTCGAAGAATCGATCGCGGCGGTCTACCACACGCTGATCGAGGCATTCCTGCTGGTGTTCATCGTCATCCTCCTGTTTCTGCAGGACTGGAAGGCGACGATCCTGCCGATGATCGACGTCCCCGTCTCGCTCATCGGCACGTTCGCCGTCATGAGCGCGCTCGGCTTCTCCCTCAACAATCTCACGCTGTTTGGTCTCGTGCTAGCGATCGGGATCGTCGTCGACGATGCGATTGTCGTGCTCGAAAACATCGAACGCTGGCTCGCACAAGGGATGGATGTGCGTTCCGCCACAATCAAGGCGATGGACGAAGTGACCGGGCCAATCATCGCGATCACCCTGGTGCTCTCTTCGGTCTTCATCCCGACCGCGTTCATCGCCGGAATCAGCGGCCAGTTCTACCGCCAGTTTGCATTAACGATCGCCGCCTCAACGATCATCAGCGCCATCAACGCCATGACAATGACCCCCTCCCGCGCCGTGCAGATTCTCGGCGGTTCCCATGGTGGTGGGAAAGACGGCGACAAAGACGGAGCACACGGCCACAAGAAGGAAGCGCTCCCCTGGTGGGGCGTCGGTGGTCTCGCCGGACTCGTCGCCAGCCTGTTCTTCTACGATGGCCTGGCCAGTTGGCTCGGCCTCCCCGCAGGCGAGCATGGTGCCGGGCACTCGGGAGCCGAGCATCATGCCGGTTGGCTCGAAACGTGGCTTACCGGACTGGGTGTTCCCGGGAACTGGATGGGTTTCGCTGGCGGTGTCGCCCTGTTCACGGTCGTCGCGATCCCCGGCCTCATCGTCCAGAAGCCGGTCCGCTGGGCGCTCGATCGGTTCCTCGTCGCCTTCAACAAATCGTTCGACCGTGTGGCCGCCTGGTACGGCGTGGGCGTGAAAGCCGCTGTCCGGATGTCGCTCGTCATGCTGCTGCTCTACGGCGGGATGATGTGGCTCACCGCCAAGGGATTTCAGACGGTCCCCGCCGGATTCATCCCCGAGCAGGACAAAGGCTACCTGATTGTCTTCGGTCAGCTCCCCGACGGTGCGACTCTCGACCGCACCGAAAAGGTGATGCGCCGCGCCGCTGAGATCGCCCTCGAGACTCCCGGCGTGATTCACACGATCAACGTTCCGGGCTTCTCACTGTTCACCGGTGGGAACCTCACCAATCACGGCACCATGTTTCTCACGCTGGCCCCGTTCGAGGATCGCGTGAAGGCCGGGAATCAGTCCGCGTTCGACATCGCCCGCACGCTTCGCCAGAAACTGTGGGAGCTTGACGAGGGGATGCTGCTCGTCCTCAACGCACCTCCCGTCGATGGTCTCGGGAACGCGGGCGGCTTCAAAATGCAGGTCCAGGACCGCCGCGGATCGGGCCTGCCCGCGCTGCAGGAAGCGGTCGATAACCTCGCCCAGACCGCCTCCGCACCCGGCACAGGTCTGGTCGGCGTCTTCAGCACGTTCCGCTCCAATGAGCCGCAGCTCTATCTCGAAATTGACCGCACCAAGGCCAAGGCTGCCGGTGTCGAACTGGCCGACGTCTTCCAGACGCTCACGGGCTATCTCGGCACCGCTTACGTCAACGACTTCACGTTCCAGAACCGCAATTGGCAGGTCAATATGCAGGCCGATGCCCGCTTCCGGACCCAACCCGACGATGTCCGCCAGCTGAAGGTGCGGAACGGGAAAGGGTTGATGGTGCCGCTCGGTTCGCTGCTGGAAGTCCGCGAGGTCTCAGGCCCCTCGGTCGTCAGCCGCTACAACATGTACCCCTCGGCCGATCTGATGGGCTCTCTGCTGCCCAACATCAGTTCTGGCCAGGCCCTCACCACGATGGAGCAACTGGCGGGCAAGGAACTGCCATCCACGATGGGCTTTGAATGGACCGACCTCTCGCTCCAGCAGCAGCTTGCCGGCAACACCGCGGTCTTCGTGTTCCTGCTGGGGACGCTGTTCGTCTACCTCGTCCTCGCGTCGCAGTACGAAAGCTGGACGCTGCCGCTGGCCGTCATCTTGATCGTGCCGATGTGTCTGTTCGCGGCAATCGCCGGGCTGTGGCTCAACGGCCGCGACAACAACATTTTCACCCAGATCGGTCTGCTCGTGCTGATCGGCCTCGCCAGCAAAAACGCCATTCTCATCGTCGAGTTCGCGCGGCAGTTGAAGTCCGAAGGCAAAAGCACGTTCGACGCAGTGGTCGAAGCCTGCCAGTTGCGACTGCGGCCGATCGTCATGACCTCGCTCGCGTTCATCCTCGGCGTCGTCCCGCTCGTGCGGGCGGTCGGTGCCGGGGCGGAAATGCGACAGGCCCTCGGGCTGGCGGTCTTCAGCGGGATGCTGGGCGTCACCTTCTTCGGCCTGTTCTTCACCCCGGTCTTCTACTATCTGATCGAGCGATTTCTCGGCAAATCGCCTGCCACGGCCAATGCCCCCTCCTCCGCCCCCGCAAGCCCCGCCCCCAAAGTAGATATTACGGGCGCGAACAGTGCGGTGCCGAGCTAGCGCGGAAGACCTGAGTTGTTGGTGCCATGCTTGCACCGGCTTTGCGGGGCAAGCATGCCAACGGCTCTCGACTCGCTTCGCATTCGAGTTCGAGCAGATACGTGGTCTTGGGAGCAATCGCCGATTTCTGGGCAACTCTCCTAACTGTCATCATCGTGGGAGCCGGAAGCGTTAGCGCCCGGAGGGTGAGCGACTCACGTTCGCGACCAACCCTGGAAGCCATCAAACACAACTGCACCCCGTGGTCCTGGTCAGTGCGATGACGCCCCACGGTTGGCATGCTTGCCCCGAAACGGTGCAAGCATGGCACAGCGGTTGATCCCTTCGCGTCTAATGCCGTCTTGAACAACCCCAAGACCCTGCAAACGGACAGCGGTTCGAAAATCCGAAGATTCCCGTTAGACAAAACCCTACTCCCGGATCACGAGGTCCGGATGCAACGTGGCCGTCAGTCGCCAGTCCGGACAGCCGGTTGGGCCCAGCTCCGACCAGACGAACTGCATCCGGCCGGTCCGCTGATTGAAGACTTTTCGAGCGTAGTCGCGTTCGATGGCGTCCCGCTCGAATCGGTCGCGACGTGCGTCTCCCGCCACGAAGCTCACCGCGGCAACAACCGAGAGCATGACCATTGCAACCAATGAGTTGATTTCGATCCGACGCGTCAACATCGCCGACAATGCCTTCATGGACCATGAGCGTCAGGTCGAGGCACACCGCCCGGAGACCTCTGGGCACACCACCCAATTGCCAGACTTAAGCTCTACTGTAGTTCCTCAAATATTATTACAACAGGAATATCCTGTAAACACAGAGACACAACACATAAGCAACAAGTAATACGCAAGACCCCCTCGATCCGTTTCGGTGCGGCCACTGCGTCTAGGGACGTTTCAGTCGCGCCGTAACCAAACTTAAGTCGGGCTTCCAGCCGTTCGTTGACCCACTGGACCGCGATTCATCCCCGGACACCCGCTTCCTAAAACCTCTCCAGACACAAAAAAAGCTGCTCGACTCACAGAGTCGAGCAGCCAATCCGTCAAAGCCGTTTCGTCAAAACTAAATCGATCCAGGCAGGACCAATCAGCGCTGCACAGCCGCGACGGGTTTCGCATCCGCACGCGGGGCCGGAACCAAGTCAAAGCGATCCAGGTTCATCACCTTGGTCCAGGCCGCGACGAAGTCCTGAACGAACTTCTCCTGACCGTCGTCCGCCGCATACACCTCGGAAATGGCACGGAGCTGCGAGTTCGAGCCGAACACCAGGTCCACCGCACTCGCCGTCCACTTCACCTGACCCGTCTTCCGGTCGCGCCCTTCGTAGAAGTGCTCGCACACTGCCGACGTTTTCCATTCCGTGCCCATGTCGAGCAGGTTGGTGAAGAAGTCATTCGTCAGCAGCTCCGGCCGCTTGGTGAGCACGCCCAGCTGCGAGTTGTCCGTGTTCGCATTGAGCACTCGCAACCCGCCGATCAGCACCGTCATCTCCGGAGCGGTCAACGTCAGCAGGTGCGCCCGATCG
>JAIXZD010000369.1 GCA_027489895.1 Planctomycetaceae bacterium | reverse complement strand
TGGCCCCCGAGGGAGCGGAGTACGTTGTCGGGAGGTATCGCGGCGGAGCGGCCAACCTACGAACGCAATTCGAAAAAATCATCCGGCGGGCAGGGCTGACGCCATGGCCCCGGTTGATGCACAACCTCCGCAGTTCTCGCCAGACGGAATTGACCGACCGGTTCCCCGATCATGTTGTTGCGGGGTGGTTGGGGAACAGCGTGGAAGTCGCCCGAAGGCATTACCTCCAGACGACCGACGAACACTTCGCGGCGGCAACCGACTGCAGCGCGCTGCAATCCGCGCTGCACTTGGGTCCAGAATTGGTAGGAATTGGGGGGAATGGAGACCCCGAGAAATCAAAAAACCCCGCGTTTTTGCGGGGTTTATCGAATCAACAATGGACGATACTGGACTCGAACCAGTGACCTCCACGATGTCAACGTGGCGCTCTAACCAACTGAGCTAATCGTCCGCGGCACGGCTTGACCCCTGCCACCACGGCCGGGCCACACACCGAGACCCAAAGTTCTACGTCACGCACCGCCCAACGTCAAGCCGCCAGTTCCGTTCCCAGGCAATCCATCAGCCAATCTGAAACGCACACGCAAACCCAACGCGCATTTCGCCGCCACGGGGGAGCCGGAAGGGAATCGCCCGGAAAAAAACCGCTCATCACGGAGTTCAAAGACCACGCCAAACCGACGATCCTCCCACGCGCCATCCGCTCCAATCGCTGCAGACCGCAAAGTCAGACTCGCCTCACGACGCCTTCACCGCCCCACGTTACCCCGTGTCGTCACGACCGACCCGCATCCAACACCATCTCAACTGCCTTCTGCCTGCCACGCCTCGCCCTGCCGCACGGCCGCAATAATCGCCTGATACAGCGCCCCGTCTTCAAACGTCGGGTAGCTGGCAAACTCTTCCTCACCACGGATATCCGCCACGAACTGCGCCATCAGCGTCATCCAGTTCCGTCGGTCGTTGTTCGCTTCCACAGGCAACGCATCGACAATCTCCAGCGGAATCGCCCGCTCCTCCCACGTCGGCCCGCCCTCAAACACCAGCACCGCACCCTGAAACTGCGCCCCCTGAATATGAATCGAACCCCGATCCCCATGAAACGCGGTGTAGTCGTTCACCCACGAGTTGTTCAGGGCCGAGTGTCGGAACAGCGCCGAAACCGTCTCCCCCTCCCCTTCGTCGTCCTCTGACGCGCCAAACCGCACCAGGGCCGAGTACGACGAATCCGCATCCACTTCGACCCACTCGAATCCTTCCAGCTCTTCCTCCGTCGGATTCCGGTGATAAAACGCCGACCAGTCGATCTCGGGGTCGTACCGCGGCACGCTGCCCCAATCGTTCCGCGCTTCTCCCTGGGCCCAAACAATCGGCCGATCGACCACCGCATGAATCGCCGCCAACGAGTTCGCGAAAAAGTGATTCAGCCGCCCCCCGCCCTTCTCCAGATGATGCTGCCAGTTCAACGGGCTGTACCGCGGCCAGTTGAAGCTCGACACACACTCCACATCGCGCAGCCGCCCGATCGTCCCCTGGGCGATCAACTCGCGGGCAAACAACATCTGAGGCTGAAATAGCGCCGGCGCACACAGACAGCTCTTCCGCCCCAGCGCCCGCGCCCGCACCCAGAGCTCCCGCGCCTGGACCGGCTCCAAAGCCAATGGCCGCTCACAACAGACATGCGCCCCCAGTTCGAGCGCCGCCAGCACAATCTCCGCATGCTGATCGCCCGGCGTCGCCACCCCCACAATGTCCGGCCGCAACGCCTCCAGACACTCGCGCCAATCGGTCGAGTGATGCGGAATCCCCAGATCGCGCGCCACCCGCCGCGCCGACCCCGGAGTCCGACTCGCCACCCCCACCACCTCGACGTCGCAATGCTCCAGCGCCGCGATCTGACCACGTCCGGCATTGCCCGCGCCAATCACCACGGCCCGCAAATTGGATTCAGACATCACCAGGCTCGACCTCAAAACGCCAACGACCCCGCGGTTCCTCACCGCCAGCCTTCATGCTACCCAGTTCGCGCCCCCACCGCGCCAGAACCGCGCCGCCCGCAAGGTCTTCGCTGTGTCAATTCGGGACGAGGGGCAATCATCTTGAGGCGCGTGCCATGCTTGCACCGTTTCGGGGCAAGCATGCCAACCGGGGACCAGCCAGGCCCTCACCCCTCTCACAAGAGCCGGAAGCGTCAGCGCCCGAAGCCGCCGACACCAACCGCAATCCATCCCCACCCGCCGACCTCAATCCCCATGCAGCTTTCGCAGCCGCCCCGAGGTCCGCAGCATCCACTGCACCCGCTCGATCTGATCGACCCACTCCTGCACCACCGCCGCCGTCAGCGTCGCTTCATCGGCCACCAGCCCTGTCGGGCAAGCCGATCCGGCCAGCGTCGACGTCAACGTCCGATACTTCGCCAGAGTGCGATCCCCATACAGCCCACAGGGAAAATTGTCTTCGCTGACAAACAGCACCGCCGGGACCCGCGCCGCACCACAAATCTGCACGAGTGACGCCAAATCCGCATGCGTGTCCCGATCAAAGTACCGGAACTCAACCAGCTCGCAGACCGCCTCCACCTGTGCAAACAGCGGGCACTGCGAGATGCAGTCGCCGCACCACGCCCCGGCCAGCACGAACACCTTCATCTTCCGCGTGAACGTCCGCAACAGCGACTTTTGGTCGACCGTCAGGCCCATCCGCTCCCCGGCCGCCTGCCACCGCCGACGATGCTCCTCCGTCCCAAACCGTTCCAGAAACGCCGCCAGAGGCAGCCCTTCTTCCCACTTCGCCGCCAGATCAACCGGCAGCGTCAGCGCGGGAGCTTGCGGACCAGTCGTCGACAACGGCAAAGACATCAGCAACTCACCCCGGCAAAGACCACGCGATTTTGGGAAGACCTAAAAACAGCTTCCGTCACAACCACGCAGGGTAACAACCCGCCCAACCCCTCACCAACAAACCGATCTGCCCAGCCAACCCTCAACTCACATCACAACCGCCAGATAGCCCCACCCCCTGCTCTCCCCTCACGTGCGAGCCTCCCAAACGGCCGATAGACTACCCTGTTTGCAGCACGCATCGTCCACAAACCCTCTCCTCCAGAGCCTACCCCCATGCCCTCCGCCGACTATCTGAAATCGCTGTTTGGGCTGGACGGTTTGACCGCCGTCGTCGTCGGCGGCACCGGCACCCTGGGCGGCGCCTTCTGCGATGCGCTCGCCGGAGCCGGCGCGTTTGTCTATGTCGTCGGACGCGACGCCCCTCACGGAGCCGCCCGCGTCGCCGCCATTCAGGCCGCCGGGGGACAGGCCGAGTTCTTCTCGCTCGATGCGACCCGCCGCGAAGACTACGAAGCCCTCAAGCTGCACCTCGCCGCCGCCAGCCGCCCCTGCGACGTTCTCATCAATGGTGCCGGCATCAACGCCGCCACCCCCTTCCTCGAAATCCCCGATGACGAGTGGGACCGCATCTTCGCCGTCAACGTGAAAAGCGTCCGCCTGGGCTGCCAGGTGTTTGGCGAAGAGATGCTCGAACGCCCCACCGGCGGCTCCATCATCAACATCGCCTCCGTCAGCAGCGAGATTCCCCTCTCCCGCGTCTACAGCTACTCGGCCAGCAAAGCCGCCGTCGTCAGTCTCACCCGCAACCTCGCCCGGGAATGGGGACCGCGCAAGGTCCGCGTCAACGCCCTCTCGCCAGGCTTCTTCCCCGCCGAGCAGAACCGCAAGGTGCTCACCCCGGACCGCATCGCCAAAGTCATGGCCCACACCCCCATGGCCCGCTTCGGCTCCCCCGAAGAACTCGCCGGTGCCGTCCTCCTCATGGCCAGCCCCCGCGCCGGCAGCTTCCTCACCGGCGCCAACATCTACGTCGACGGCGGCTTCACCGCCCAGACCATCTAGTGTCGTGATTCAGTCAGACGCGACCTGATCGATTGTGTGCCACTGGCTCTGCCAGTGCCGTATTTGCGTGCTCCCACTCGCAATGGCGAAGCCAGTGGCACACAGATTTCCCACGATGAGAATGCCCCACGACTTCAGGCCGGCACACTAGCGCTCGCGACATAAGTTCTCGCCCGATCGCCCCAGGCGAGCCGACCCACCGCGCTCACCAACCACCTGCCCCCTCTCCCTGCCTTTCCTTGGTACCTTTGTGCCTTGGTGGTAGAAAATCTCCCCCTCTCACCACTCCAGCACCCGCTTCCCCACCCCTGCCTTCGTCGCCAGCTCGACCGCCTTCGCCGCTAGCGCCACATCCTCAATCGCCAACCCCACCGACTTGAACAGCGTGATGTCCCCCGCCGTCGCCCGACCCGTCTCCCGCCCGGCAACAATCTCCTTCAGCTCTCTTAGTTGCGACCACTCCAGCACCCCCGCCTCAACCGCCGGGTGCAGATCGCCCGCCTCCACCACACACGCCGCCCGATCATCCACGACCCGCGCATCCGACCGCGCGATCGTCGTCACATCCACCTCCGCCGCCCCCACATAATTCGACCCGATCACATTGAGATGCGTCCCCTCCTCTAGGAGATGCCCATCAAATAGCGGCTCGCGCGAACTCGTCGCGGTGATGACAATGTCTTTCCCCGCCACGATCTGCCCCGGCCACCGGCAGGGAATCACCTCTGTCCGGCAATACTCCGACATCTCGTCGCAGAACGTCCGCAGCCGCCCTTCATCCCGGCTGTACACCTCCACCCGCCCCACCTTCCGCACCGTGCAAACCGCCTTGAGCTGCGTCCGCGCCTGCTTCCCCGCCCCGAACAGCCCCACCCGCGACGCCTCGGGCTTCGCCAGGTACGACGTCGCCAGCCCCGCGACCGCACCCGTTCGCAACTGACCCAGATAGTCCGCCTCCAGCACCGCCTCCAGTGCCCCGGCCTCATCAAACAGCAGCACCAGAAACCGCGCGCCCGACCGCGTCGTCGTGTACGTCTTGACCCCCACCCGGCCCAGATACCCGCACGCCCCCGACAGCGTATGCAGCATCACCCCCGCTCCACGCACCCGCGTCCGCACCGCATTCTCCGCCCCCCCCGCCCCCCACTCCCGAAACAACCCCTCCATCGCCGCAATCGCGATCTCCATATCCAGCAGCTCCCGCACATCATCTTCCGACAAATAAAGCGGCATGTGACATTCCACCAAAAGGGAACCAAGAGCGACTTAAGTGATTCCCCGGAGCACAGCCCAAGGCACGCTTCAATCAGCGATTAGCAGTTCGGGAACAGCGTCGCCCACGCAGTAGTAGTTCGTCTACCGATCAATGTCCGGCAGAAAGAACAGGTCGGGCCTGCCCGACACCGTCACTTTTGACTTTTGCCTTGCACAGTACAGACGCAGCCTGACGTTGATCGATCAATGGAGCAGTAGGGTGGGCACTGCCCACCATCGCTCACCCGCAGTCAAACACCGAACCCTGTACCCCCGGCTTCAACAGATTCCCACCTGCTCGACCCAATCAGGCGAACAGGCCATCGAAGAACATCGAATTGCCCGTTTCAGCGTGTGCCACTGGCTCTGCCAGTGCGAGTTCTCTCTCGAAAAACGAGCACGGTCACACAGGATCTTACGACCCAGAGATTTTCAACAGACTGCTAACGGTCCCAACCGCCCCCTCACTTCCCTCCCGGCAGCTCATACACCAGCACCTTCCGATAGCTGATCCCCGGAAACTCCCCATCAATCAGCACCAGCCCCGTCTTCACCGCCCCCGTCTTCGTCTCCCCCTCCACCGGCTGGTCCTTCAGCACCACCTCCCCGTTCACCGTCACCGTCACCTTCCCGCCCACCACCCGCGCCACCAGGCTGTTCCACTCCCCCTCCGCCTTCACCGCATTCACCCGCGGCGCCGCAATCCCCAACAGCGCCCCCGTGCTGAATCGATCCGGGTTCGCCGCCAGGCTCGCATCATTCGCGACATGCAGTTTGAACGCCTTCTCCCGCACCGGCCCGCTGCCGTCATACCCAAAGTAGACGCCCCCCTGCGCCGCAGGCCCCACGCTCTTCCATTCCAAAGAGACCTGAAAATTTGTGAACCGGTCCCCGCACGACAGCCACGCCTCCGCCGCTTTCGACTCACCCGTCGTGAACTGACCTGCCACCGACGTATCCCACGTCTGACCACCCACCGGCCGCCACTCCTGCCGTGAGTACAACGTCGACTTCATCTCCAGCGCCGCCGTCGCCGATTCCGACTGCGGCGCCTTCGCCACCAGCGCGTCAATCCGCACCAGCGCCGGCCCCAGGTTCCCCCGCTCAATCTCCCGCCGAACCAGCGCCAGATCGCGCTGCCGCGATCGATCCACCAGTCGTCTTCCCGCCACCCCCGCTTTCTGAATCCGCGAACTCAAAATCGCCGGTGAACTCCTCCCCGGAGCCGCCGCCAGAAACGCCGCCACCGCAAACGCCCACTCCTCGTCGTCCTGCACCTCCCGACCTGCCTCGACCACCCCAATCAAGTCGACCGGCGAGATCGCCGTCACCACGCGCGTGACCGCCTTCCCCCGCACCGTCACCTCCAGCCGCCCCTCGTCGTACTTCACAAACTCCGCCTGTGCCCCCGCCAACCTCAGCTTCGCCCCCGGCTCCATCTTCCCCAGCACCGCCCCCAGCTCCTCCCAGAACCGATTCGCCGCCAACACCTCCTCCCGATCCCACCCCACCAACTCCCGCTCCCGCGCCAGTTCAGGCCGACTCTCCGCCGATTCCACCAGCGCCCGCGCCTCAGCGAACTTCCATTCCTCCAGCAGCCCCGCCAACTCTTTTCGATACACCTCATACGCCAATGGCAGCGATCGCGGATCGGGACCTGCCACCTCCCCCGGTTCCTCCCCGGGCTTCCCCTCAGGCGTCGTCCCCGCCTCCGGCTCCGCCATCGCCACCGACCGCATCTTCAACGCCCGGCCCCGGGGCACATACACCCACTTAGGCTCCTCCGCAATCCTGGTGACGTACAGATTCCCGCTCCGCTCCGGATCGTCCGAGACATACAGCCACTGCTCGTCCTCCGTCACCCAGAACTGCCGCCGATCCGGCCGCGGGTAGTAATGCGCCAGCGAAAACTCTCGCACCACCTCCGGCTCCCCGAACGGATCGGTGTCCCGCTCCCGCTGCGCCCGCTTCAGCGTCTTCCCATCAAACAGATACAGCCGCAGCGCATCGAACGACAGCACCGGATGCGCCCGATGCAACTCGACCGAAAACCAGTCGTCCTCAAACGATTCATCCGCCGCCAGCCGAATCGCCTGATAATCCCGCCGCTTCCCGTCATGCACCTGCAGCGAATACAGCGACAACCCCGAAGGCGACAGCCACGCCGACAGCCAGCGCTCCGACTCCATCGTCGTAAACTTCAACGGCGTCCGCGGCGCCCGGCTGCCCCCCGCCGATTCACCCAGCGTCGCCCCCCAGATCCTCTGCTTCCCCACCACCACCCACGCCACCTGCGACTCATCCGCCGTCACACTGGGCGACCCTGCCAGCGTCGCCCCACGCGTCTCACTCACAAACTCCGGCGGACCAAACTCGTCCCACACACTCGCCCGCCGCGACACATACACCCCCTTCCCCTCCTCGCGATCTCCTCCCGCCCAAAGTGACAGCCCCTCCCGCGTCACAAACGGATCCGCCATCGCCCCGCCCGAATTCAACGCATGCAGCGCCAGCTCCTCCTCCACCTCAGCCGTGAAATACCGCGACGCAATCAACCCCGCAGGCTCCGCAAATGGCTCGTACGCCAGCGCAATCTCAATCTCGCGCCCTTCCGCCACCGCATGCGTCTGCAGCACCTCCTTGTACCCTTTTGCCGCGACCACAAACCGATGCTCCCCCACCGGCAGGTCCAGCTCGCAAGGCGTCCGCAGCAGCTCGCCGGATTCCGTCCGCGCCAACTGACCATCCACCGCCACCACCGCGGCCACCTCCTCTGCGGCCCGACCCGTCGACTCCCCCTCCACGCCCGCCCGCACCACCCGCAAAAAACAGGTCGCCATCTCGACCGACGGAGCAAACGTCAGCGCCCGCGTCCGCCCCACCGGCATCGCTCCCTCCGGAGCCGACCCATCCGGGACCGACGTCAACCCCTCGCCATTCAAACCTTCACCAGCCGCCCCCAAACGAGCCGCCGCCTCACCAAACGCACTCTCTCCTGCAGGCGACTCCTTCCGCACCGGGGCCTTGACTCCGCTCACCTCCACCCGCTCCGCCGCCGGCTTCGGCACAGGCGCAGGACCACACCCCGCCAGCCACCCGAGCGCAATCCAGCCCCACAGGGCGACCACAATCCGACCACAGTTCAGGAAACCACGCCGCGCCACCAACAGACCAGGCGAGCCGACCCTGTCAGGGGTCGGTGAACAGCGTGAATGACACGAACGGCGCGACACACCGCTCCAGCGCCCTCGCACACTCCCCGCACCCCGACCGTCCGCAGACGCGACGCCATTCGCGGGCCAGACTGAAGGATCGAGAGCCAAACCCAATTTGGTCGGCATCGGATCGTTCCCCTCCAGCCGAGAAGAAACAAACGACCGGCAAGAATCAAAAGACACGGGAGCGGAAGGCTGTCTCCTCCTGCACAAGAAACACGAATGCGTAGGGCTGCTTCAGTTACGACCTGACCCGGTTGGCCCGGTCCCCTTGCATTCGGAGACAGCCTTTCGCCCCCGAGACACTCCATTCTCGGCCCCCCGCCCACGATTGCAAGCCCGTCCCCGTATTTCCCCCCAAAATAGATCCCCGGATTCACGATCCCTCGCCACTCACGTCTCGCCCTCCGCAGCGGGGGCCCAACCACCTGGTGGTCGGGTCGCGCAGCGACAGGAAGCCACACCTTCCGCAACCAACCACCAAAAACACGCGAAACGATAACCGTGCCATGCTTGCACCGCTTCGGGGCAAGCATGCCAACCACCAAACAACCTCCCCACTCCCAAAAACCCCCACTTTTGACTTGCCACCGGCCGAACTTCACCCAAAACCTCCCTCCCCGCACTTTTTTTCCCGGTCTCTATTTTCCCGGCCACCTCCGCCGGTTACACTCACTTGTTCGCGTTTTCCCGGTCGACGATCAGGCCAGCTTCGGGAAAACGATTCCGGGAAACACCAGGCCTGTAGACGATTGTGATGACTTATGCCGAATAATCCCTGTGCCCGTAAGGCAATGCGCAAGGCCAACAAGGCCCGTCTCCGCAACCGCTCGGTCAAGACCAGCCTTCGTAATATCGTCAAGAAGGCGAACGACGCCATTGCCCTGGGCGATCAGACCAAAACGGTCGACGCCACCAAGCTCGCCACCAAAAAGCTCGACCAGGCCGCCTCCAAAGGCTACATCCACCGCAACAAAGCGGCCCGCCTCAAGTCCCGCATGGCCAAGCGCGCCAACAAAGCCGCCGCCGCCACCACCGCCAAGTAATCACGCCCCTCCGCAATCCGGGTCGGCCTCCTCAGGCGAGCCGACCCTGCCAAGGGTCTATTAGGGGGGGCGGTGCGACCCCCGCGCGCCAGCCACACCAGGTCTGCCGACACAAGTCAGTCAAATCCAGGTCGAAATCAGTCAAAACAGGTCGGGCCTCGCCCGACTCCTCACTTTTGACGTTTTCCTTTTGACGTTTGACTTCCCCCCCCGGGAGCGCCCGCCATGCTGCCGCACACGCACTCGCTCGGCCTTCGTCGCCGCGAACTCGTCCAGGTCGGCTCGTCCGCACTCCTCGGACTCGGTCTGTCCGACATTCTCGCCCGCCGGTCCCACGCCGCCCCCTCGGCCGATCCCGCAGGCCCCCCCTCGGTCGCCCAACGCGCGGCCCACCAGAAATCGGTCCTGCTCGTCTTCCTGACCGGCGCCGCCAGCCACCACGACACCTTCGACCTCAAGCCCGACGCCCCCGCCGAAATCCGCGGCGAGTTCAAGCCGATCGCCACCTCCACCCCCGGCCTGCACGTCTGCGAGCATCTCCCCCACCTCGCCGCCCGGGCCGACAAATACGCGATCCTCCGCACCCTCTCCCACAACGACAACAACCACCTCATGTCGACCCATCACGTCCTCACGGGCGAGATGCAACCCGGTGGCTTCTTCGACAAAGTCGCCTCCCGCGACGACTGGCCCGACTACGCCGCCGCCCTCGCCTTCCTGAAACCCCGCTCCGACGGCCTCCCCTCCGGCGTCAACCTCCCCACCTTCCTCCAATCCAACCCGCTCACCTGGCCAGGCCAGCACGCCGGGTTCCTCGGCCCCGTCTACGACCCCTGGCAGATCACGGGCGACCCCAACACCAAAGGCTTCCGCGTCGACGCGATCTCCCTCGCCGATGGCATGGATGTTTCGCGCCTCGATCGTCGCCACTCCCTCCTCAACGATTTTCAAACCAACCAGGCCCGCATCGAAGACCTCGCGAAAACCCGTCGCCTCACCGCCGACCAGGACCTCGCCTTCTCGATGCTCACCTCGAACCGGCTCGCCAAAGCGTTCCGGCTCGACAGCGAACCCGACGCCACCCGCGACCGCTACGGCCGCAACACAACGGGTCAGTCGTTGCTCCTCGGCAAGCGCCTCATCGAAGCGGGCGTCCCCGTCGTCCAGGTGAACATCGGCCCTGTCCAGAACTGGGACAGCCACGCCGCCATCTTCACCACCCTCAAGCAGCGGCTCCTCCCCCCGCTCGATCAGGGGATGGGCGCACTCCTCGACGACCTCTCCTCCACCGGCCTCCTCGACGACACCTTCGTCGTCATGCTCGGCGAGTTCGGCCGCACCCCGAAGATCAACAACGACGCCGGCCGCGACCACTGGGGCCACTGCTTCTTCGGCCTCTTCGCCGGTGCCGGCGTCCGCCCCGGCCAGGTGATCGGCCGTTCCGACGAAACCGGCTCCTACCCCGCCACCCGCGCCTGGTCCCCCAACGACTTAGGCGCCACCATCTACACCCAGCTCGGCATCCACCCCGAAACCCAGGTCAAAGACCGCCTCAACCGCCCCGTCGCCCTCAACAAAGGCGAACTCATCGAGCCCCTCTTCACCGGCGCGGAATCCACCTGACCCGCCGCACCCTCCAATGCGCACCGGGAGCCGGAAGCGTCAGCGCCCGGAGGCCTCCCCGCAAGCCCAACCTCCGCCGAGCCTGCGTCACGTTCTGTCTGCAGCCCGACGCGTCAGCGAGGGGAAGCGCAGCCCGACCCCAAACAGCACCAGAGTCCCCCGCGTAGTCCGCGTCACGGACCAATCGCCTGGCGGAACAACGGGTCCGGGTTGTAGCACGCCAGCCAGACCCCGACGTACGTCGCCAGCGTCAGCCACGCGAGCCTGAACGCGACGAGCACCGCCGCCAGCCGATCCACCTTCGCCGCCGCCAATACGCTCACGCAGGCAACCACCAGACCGCAGGCCGTATCACAGGCCCCGAGCACCGGACTGCGCAGCAAAAAGAACGCAAACGGGAACGCGGCAAACAGCACCCACCCCACGCCTTCGGAGATCAGAAACGTCCGTCGGCCCGGAACCGCCCCGGCATTCGCAACCCGGCACAGCGCGACCAGAGACGTAATGTTCAAGAACATCCACATCGGGGGGAACAGCCAGTCCGGCGGAGCCACCACCGGCTGGCGGAAACTGTTGTAAAATGCAAAATCGCCGCCAAACCCCACAGGCATCGCACTGACCAGATTGGCCACCACAAAAATGCCCACCGCCTGCCACCAGCGAAAACCAGATCCCTGCATCATCATCCCCCCTCAATGAACAGCCTCAGCCTTAGTTTATCACACGTGCGATATTATATTACGGCAGGACTCTTCGAGGTCAAGCGGTCCAGGTCACGCTGAGGAGCGGAATGTCACGCAGTCCGGGGAGCCAGAACAAGGATTTCGCCGAGGCCCGAGCTGCGCTCCTGGGCCGTCTCCGCGCGGCCTTACTCACCGACCATCCCCCCACCAGCTTCCGCAGTCTCGCCACGGCCGCCGGGGTGACAATCCCCACCCTCCGGCACTACTTCGGTGACCGCGAAGAGGTCCTGGCCGCCGTCTTCGCCGACTGTCTCGTCGGGGGCCAGACCGAACTGAAAATCGCGCAAACCCCCTCCGGACCGTTCCGCCAGTCGATCCACGACCTCCTGCATCACCTCGTGGGCGGGTTTCGACACGGCCGACTGGACCGGCTTCACTCCGTGGGCCTCACCGAAGGACTGTCCCACGCCCGCGTCGCCCAGTCCTACCTCGCCAGCATTCTCGAGCCCACCCTCACCGCCGTCGGCGAACGCCTCCAGGCGCACATCGCCCGCGGCGAAATGCGAGTCACCGATCCCCGCCACGCCGCCCTCGCCCTCGTCAGCCCGGTCCTCCTGCTCTTCCTGCACCAGCACCAACTGGGCGGCGCCTCCTCCCACCCAACCGACATCGACGCCTTCATCACCCACCACGCCGAAGCCTTCCTCACCGCCCACCAGTCCCCACCCCCCACCCGGCGTAAGCGGGAACCAGCCTGACCGCCGAACCTCCGCCAAACCCCACCAACCAGCGGGTGCCCCGGACGCTGCTTTGAGCGTCTGGGTTGCGCAGCAATAAGAGGCGGCCTATTCAGCATGTCGCTATGGGAAACGAGTTCTGGTAGCGTCGTCGCGCGGAGCCAGCCTTACGCCACGGCCTTCCTCAAGCAGCCCGTTGAAGAGCTGATCAAAGGCGAATTCGTCGTGTGCCACTGGCTTTGCCAGTGCGAGTTCTTGCAGGAAAACCGCTGCTTCCAGAACCCTCGTCTCGTGAACCGAATGAATGGACGCCTTCTTCAACAGGCTGCTACGGAGCGCGAAATGCCAACCGCCGGGTGCCACCGCCGGCTCGTCCAGCAGTGACGTTCGGCTCACCACAACAACTCCAGTGCCCCGCGCCACGGATGCGAGGAGCTCTGCACCCAGATTGGAAAGAACACGAGCCTCACCGTGGTGACCGCTTCTGCCTGCGTCACTCAGACGCCCAAAGCCGCCTACGCACCACCCGCCGTCCACCCGCGTTGAATCCCGACTGTTCCTCCTCCACACTACCGTTTGCGTTGCACAAGGATCGCGACTTAGGGCGGGGATGCTGATGGCGTCGGGGCCGGAATCGTCAGATCAGCCGGAGCGAACAGGGCCAGTCGTCCCGCAGCCTCAGGGAGACCGCACATTCCCTCCCGAGCCACCGCCCTCCAACCCACCCCTGCCCATGGACGGTGATCTGGCCGACGACATTTATGACTCCCGCTATGTGCGTGGCCTGTTCAACGAAATGGCCCAAACCTACGGCGTCGTGAATCTGATCTCTTCGTTTGGTTTTGCAGCGCGTTGGCGCCATCACTGCCTCGCACAGACGCGGCTACCACCAGGGGCGTCTGTCGTCGACCTGATGACCGGCATGGGAGAGCTCTGTGGGCCGCTTGCGCGCCGGGTCGGCCCCAACGGGACGATTCTGGCGATTGATCTTTCCCCAGCCATGTGCGCACAGGCCCGGACAAAAACACGCCGCCTGCCTTGCCCAGTCCATGTGCTGGAAGGCGATGCACTGGCGGGGTTACCACCCGCGGGATGTGCCGACATCGTCGTCTCGTCGTTCGGACTAAAAACATTCTCCATGGACCAGCAGCGCCTGCTCGTCGCCGAGATCGGGCGACTGCTGCGACCGGGCGGACGAGTCTCTCTGCTGGAGATCTCCGTTCCGCCCTCGGCTCTGCTCCGCTGGCCCTACTTGTTCTACATCGAACGCGTGATTCCGTGGATCGGCGCGTTGTTCCTCGGAAACCCGCACAACTACCGCATGCTGGGAGTGTACACACGGGCCTTCGGCAACTGCCGTGCGATCGCCGCGGAGTTTCGACAGGCCGGGTTCGATGTTCAGGAAAAATCCTATTTCTTCGGCTGCGCGACCGGCATCGAAGGAATCAAACGCGAAGATCCCGAGACGGAAACCGCGTGACCCGCCACTCAAAACCGTCGGCACCGTCGGCCCAACGCTGGGCTAGATAACTGCCGGCTCATGGGAACTGACGGGACAGCACGTAGGTCAGGCTCCCGCCTGACGCCCGCCCTGACCTCTTCCGCACCCACCCCCCCATCACGCACCCCCACCCGCTACACCCGCCCCTCCCACTCCGCCAACCGCTGCTCCACCTGCGCCCTCCCCCCCGACCCATAACTCACCAGCACCCCCACCGCGTTCGCTACCCCCAGCACCCCGCGCACCCCCTCATCAATCCGCTCACACGCCCCTTTAAGCTCTTCCAGCGACAGGTCCGCCAACCGGCATCCCTTCCCGTCACACAGACCCACCAGCTTCCCCACCGTCTCGTGCGCCGTCCGCATCGGCACACCCTTCTTGATCAGATACTCCATCAGCGCCGTCGCGTCCAAAAACCCTTCCTCCAGCCGCGCCGCAATCCGCTCCCGGTCCAGCCACGCTCCCGCAATGATCGGCGGCGCCAGCTCCAGACACGCCACCGTCGTATCAAACGCGCTGAACAGCGCCAGCTTGTCCTCCTGCAGGTCACGGTTGTACGCAAGCGGCAGGTTCTTCACGAGGAACAGAATCTGCGGCACCGCCGCCATGATCCGCGCCGCCTTTCCCCGCGTCAGCTCGAGCGTGTCCGGGTTCCGCTTCTGCGGCATGATCGACGAGCCGGTCGTGTACGCGTCCGGCAGCTTGAGCACCCCAAACTCCGTCGTACACCACAGAATCCACTCCTCCGCCCACGTGCTCAGATGCGCGGCCACCAGCGCCAGATCAAACACAAACTCGGCGATGAAGTCCCGATCGCTCGACACATCCAGACTGTTCGCCGCCGGATGCGAAAACCCCAGCAACCGGGCCGTCTCGAATCGATCGATCGGCAGCGACGACCCCGCCAACGCCGCCGCCCCGAGCGGCGACACATTGACCCGC
>JAIXZD010000112.1 GCA_027489895.1 Planctomycetaceae bacterium | reverse complement strand
TGGGGTCCGAACGGCATACGCACCTCGTCTGCTTCGGCGTCGATCTGGGTAGCGTTCCCCAAGGTCCCGAAGATCGGCCTGGCCAGCCCCAGACCTCCTGGCAGTCCTCCGACTGGATCGCCGACACGGCTGACGGGTCCGTGCCACTAATGGCAGCCCTCGCCCCGCCCTACCGTCCCGCGCCGAGACTCTGGGTGTCGCATTCTGACCGCCCGCAGGCCCGCACGGCCGCCGCGGTGTTCGAGCCGAGACCGCGTCTCCGCGTGTAACATCGCGCGCGAATCGCACCGAACCGAACGCGCATCCTGGTCATCAGACCATGCCCCGGTTCAGCGATCACAACCGGTGGTCTTTTTCCCAGCCGCAGTTTCCCAGCCACAGTCGGCTAGGCCGCTGTCGGCACTCGCTGCATGGCCCTCTCGATTGTGGGTCCGCTCGACCACGATTCCTCGCCATCCAAAACAGGACTCGACTCCTCTTCGGACGCGTCCCCCGCTTCCTCTATTCCTGGACAAGTTCCTCATGACCATTTCACATCGTCAGGTCCTCTGGGCACTGCCTCTCGCCTCGGCTTGCCTCGCGGCCGGTTACGGGATGGCGACCTGGCACAACCGCACCGCCGCCCCTGCCGCATCCAAAACAACTGCGGTGACCAGCCCCGCGCAGAGCCAGGCAAAGCCAACCGAAGAGCTCCCTTCCGAAGTCACCATGACGGCCGAGGTCGCCCAATCGATCGGCCTCACCACCGTCCCCGCACAAACCGGCCGATCCGATGAACGGGTCTGGCGCACCGGCCGAATCGCTCTCGACGAAGAACGCGTCGCACACCTTTCACCCCCCGTCGATGGCGTCGTCCGCACCGTCACCGCGCGACTCGGGGCCGAGGTCGGCGAGGGAGAGACCCTCGCCACGCTCGATTGTCGCGAAGTCGGGCAGGCCAAGCTCGATCTCGTCAAAGCCCGGCTCCTGTTGACCGCCGCCCGGGCGCAGGATGAGTGGACCCGCACCAGCGCCCGCAACACCAGCGACCTCCTCACCGCACTCGCCCAGGAGACGCCGCTCCCCGAAATCGACGCCCAATTCCACGATCGCCAGATCGGTGAATGGCGGCAGCAACTGGTCACCGCCTACGCCCAAAGGCTTCAGGCCAAAAACCAGCTCGACGCCATGTTGGGCCTCGGTGCGGCCTCGGTCCCGGAGGCCAACCTCCGCCGTGCCCGGACCGATCATGAAGCGGCCGAAGCCACCTACCGCGGACTCTCTGAAGAGCTCAAGTTCCAGGTGCTCCAGAAGGAGCGCTTGTCGGAGCAACACCTGCGTGAGGCCCAGGCCAACGAAGATATCAGCGAGGCCCAACTGCTCATGCTCTCCTACACGCACGACGAAGTCACGAAGATGGATCCCGTCGCCGAACTAGGCAAGGTGTCGCACTACCCGATTCGCGCTCCCTTCAAGGGAACCGTGGTGTCCAAGCACGCCGTGCTCCACGAGCGCGTCGGTCCGTCACTGCTGATGTTCGAACTGGCCGACCTCTCCACGGTCTGGGTCGAGGCCGATGTCTTCGAATCGGACCTGCCGCTCGTCCGCTCGCTGCCCAATCGGGAGATCGCCTTCCGGTCGCTCCCGGCCGACATTCCCATGCGGACCGCCACGGTCTTCTACACGGGAGACCTGATCGACGAAAAGTCGCGCTCGCTCAAGCTGATCGCCACCGCTCCCAATCCCGACCGCCAGTTGAAGCCGGGCCTGTTTGTCGAAATTGGCCTGCCCACCCAGGCCGGCAAAGAACGGGTTGAAATCCCCGCCGCTGCCGTGCAACGGCACGAGTCGCACGCATTCGTGTTTGTCCCCTCGGGAGAAGGCCGATATCGCCGGAAGGACATCACCCCGGGCGAGACCCGCGAAGGCCGCGTGGAAATCCTCTCGGGCCTCGCCGTCGGCGATCAGGTCGTGGCCGAAGGGGCGTTCGTCCTCAAATCGGAACTGCTCAAATCGCTGATGGCTGGTGACTGACCGCCCCGTCCGCCCCACAGCACCGGTGATTTTTCACGGTGATTTCACCACGACATCCACCCCGCCGCCCGCTGGCGAATCAACACACATTTCTCCGGAGTCGACGATGCTCTCCAAGCTGGTCCACGCGGCCATCGACAATCCGTTCGTCGTGGCCCTCGCCACCGTCCTGCTCGTCGTTCTCGGGTTCTGGGCGATGTCCGGACTACCCGTCGATGCCGTGCCCGACGTCACCAACGTCCAGGTTCAGGTGATGACCACGGCCCCCGCGCTGGGGCCGACCGAAGTGGAACAGTTCATCACGTTCCCCGTCGAAACCGCGATGAGCGGCATGCCCCGGGTCGAGGAGATCCGCTCCGTCTCGCAGTTCGGCCTCTCCGTCGTCACCGTCGTGTTTGAAGAAGGGACCGACCTCTACTGGGCCCGGCAGCTCGTGGGCGAACGTCTGCAATCCGCCCGTGAAAACATCCCCTCCGAGGTAGGCTCCCCCACCATGGGCCCGATCGCCACGGGCCTCGGAGAGATTTACCAGTTCGAGGTTCGGTCCAAGCCCGGCCAGAATCACTCCCTCATGGAACTCCGAGAAATCCTCGACTGGCAGATCGCCTACCAGCTCCGCGGCGTCCCCGGTGTCATCGAGATCAACGTCAACGGCGGAGAGCTCCGCACCTACGAAGTCCAGATCGACCCTCGCAAACTCCAGAACTATGGCGTCCCGCTCGACCGCGTGTTCGAAGCGCTCCGCCGCAACAACGGCAACGAAGGGGGCGGCTACCTCATCCTCCATTCGCAGGAACAGCGGATCGTGCGGGGTGAGGGACTCGTCTCGTCACTCGCCGACCTCGAAAAGATCGTCCTCGACAGTCGCGAAGATGGCACGCCCGTCTATCTCGGACAGGTCGCCACCATGCGGTTCGCGCCCCGCATCCGTCAAGGAGCCGTCACACTCGATGGGCAAGGCGAAGGAGTCGTCGGCGTGGTGATGCTGCTGGCCGGGGAAAACTCCCGCGCCGTGGTGGGGCGAGTCAAAGACAAGATGGAAGAGATCAAGAAATCGCTGCCCGAGGGAGTCGAGGTCGTCCCGTTCTACGACCGAACCGAACTCGTCGAGAAAACCGTCGCGACCCTCACGAAGAACCTCATCGAGGGGGGCATCCTCGTGATCGTCGTTCTGCTCGTGCTGCTGGGCAGCCTGAAGGCCGGGCTGATTGTCGCCCTGGCCGTCCCGCTCTCGATGCTCGGTGCTTTCGTCGGCATGGGGATTGCCCGCCTGTCGGGCAACCTGATGAGCCTCGGCGCGATCGACTTCGGCCTGATCGTCGACGGGTCCGTCGTGCTGATCGAGAACGTCGTTCGCCGGGTCGCCGAGTATCGCCACGAGAACGCTGGCAAGGCCGCGCCGCGCGAACTGATCGCCCGCGCCTGCGCCGAAGTCACCCGCCCCGTCGTCTTCGGCGTCGGCATCATCATGCTCG
>JAIXZD010000276.1 GCA_027489895.1 Planctomycetaceae bacterium | reverse complement strand
GAGAACAAGGTTCGGCCGGTGCTGGTGGAGCATTGCCAGGGCTGTCATGGGGCGGAGAAGCAAAAGGGGGGGTTGCGGGTCGATTCGCTGGCGGCGCTGACAGCGGGCGGAGACTCGGGACCATCACTGGAGCCGGGCGATGTGGAAAACAGCCTGCTGGTCACAGCGATTCGGTATGAAGATGCGGGCTTGCAGATGCCTCCCAAGGGGAAGCTGACGGAGGCGCAGATTGCCGACCTGACGCGGTGGGTGAAGCTGGGGGCGAAGTGGCCGGCCTCACCGGGCACGGATGCGCCGGGGACGACCGGGCCAGCGATCCGCAAGGTGTTTGAGATCACCGACGCAGATCGGAACTACTGGGCCTATCGTCCCGTGGTGAGGCCGACGGTTCCTGTCGTGTCGGGTGACGGCGCGGCGCAACCGATCGATGCGTTCATTGCGGCGAAGTTGATGGAGCGGGGGCTGACTCCGAATGGGAAGGCGACGAAGCGGGAGCTGATCCGGCGGGCCTATTTCGATTTGATTGGTCTGCCACCGAGTCCGGAGGCGATTGCCGAGTTTGAGGCTGATGCGTCGCCCGAGGCGTTTTCCAAGCTGGTCGACCGGTTGTTGGCGCTGCCCGAGTATGGGGAGCGGTGGGGCCGGTATTGGCTGGATGTCGTGCGGTATGCGCAGTCGAGCGGCTACGAGCGGGACGACGAGATCCCGTATGCGTGGCGGTATCGCGATTACGTGATTCAGGCGTTCAACGCCGACAAGCCGTACGACCGGTTCATCCTCGAGCAGTTGGCGGGGGATGAGCTGGCGCCGGACTCGCAGGAGGCGCTGATTGCGACGGGGTTTTATCGGATCGGGACGTGGGATGATGAACCGGACGACGCGCGGGCGGCCGAGTTCGACAATCTCGACGATGTCATCGTGACGACGTCGGCGGCGTTTCTGGGGTCGACGATCGGGTGTGCGCGGTGTCACGACCACAAGCTCGATCCGTTCTCGCAGGCGGACTACTACAAGCTGGTCTCGGTGTTCCGGAACCTCGCGCCGTTTGAGCGTCCGCGGCGGACGCTCAATTCCAACGTGCTGGCTCCTCTGGAAGCGGCGGACAAAGTCGCGGGGTGGCGGGCAGAGGTCGAGGCGGCGCGGAAGGATCTGGAGCAGCGGGTTGCGGCGGCGGCGGATGATGCGGCGCGGAAGCCATTGCAGGACGAGCTGAACCGGCTCAACGGGAAGGAGTTTCCGGGCGAGTGGGCGCTGGTGGCGCGGGAGCGATTGGGGAAGCCGGCGGCGACGCATCTGCTGGTGCGGGGGAATGCGGGTCAGCCGGGGGCGGAGGTGACGCCTGGGTTGCCGACGGTGCTGGGGGGCGCGGGGTTGGCTCCCGAGCGGGCGCGGGAGGAGGCACCGGCGGCGGGGCTGCGACTGGCGTTTGCGCGGTGGGTGGCGAGCAAGGAGAACCCGCTGACGGCGCGGGTGCTGGTGAACCGCGTCTGGCAGCATCATTTTGGTCAGGGGCTGGTGAAGACGACGACCGATTTTGGCAAGGGGGGGATGCTGCCGACGCATCCGGAGCTGGTGGACTGGCTGGCGGCGGAGTTCATGGAGTCGGGCTGGTCGATCAAGCAGTTGCACCGGGTCATTCTGGCGAGCGAAGCGTGGCAGCGGTCTTCGAATGCCGAGCAGGCGGAGGGGATGCGGGTCGACCCCGGGAATGACTGGTTGTGGCGGCAGAACCTGCGGCGACTCGAGGCGGAGTCGATTCGCGATACGGTGCTGGCGATCTCGGGGACGCTCAATCCGGCGCGGGGTGGGCGAGGCTTTTTTCCGCACTTGAGTGGCGAGGTGCTGGCGGGGTCGTCGCGGCCTGGGAATGGGTGGAGCGTGTCGACGGCGGCCGAGCAGAACCGGCGGAGCATCTATGCGTTCGTGAAGCGGTCGGTGCTGGTGCCGCTGTTGGAGATGTTCGACTACAGCAACGTCAATCAGCCGTTGGGAGAGCGGCAGAACACGACGGTCGCGCCGCAGGCGCTGATGCTGCTCAACGACGAGTTTTTGCTCACGCAGGCGCGGGCGTTCTCGGAACGGCTGACGAAGGAAGCGGGGGAAGGGACTGCAGCGCGGATCGAGCGGGCGTATCAACTGGCGGTGGGGCGCGGTCCGACGGCGCGTGAGCGGGAGGTGGCGCAGGCGTATCTGGAGCGACTGGTCGGCGAGTACGAGCGGCAGAGCGCGCAGTTGACGTTCCGTCCGGATGTGCCGGATTCGCTGCATCAGAGTTATCTGTCGCAGATCAAGGGCGCGGCGATGCTCAAGGGGCCTGGGGCGGGGTGGTCGTACTTCAGAGGCCGGTGGTCGGGGAACTACGAGGGAATCGAACAGATGGATGTGCAGCGCGGGCCATTTGGTCTGGTGACTGCGGAGGTGGGGAATGAGGGGGTGTTGACGGGGAGTGTCGAGCTGTATCAGGCGAGCGAGTTTGGGAGCCTGCTGGTGCGGGGGCGTGTGGAGGGGGAACTGTATCGCGGGGTGGAGATTCAGTTTGATCCGCGGGAGGAGCGGGTGCGGGTGGTGCGGGTGGCCGCGGAGACGGTGACGGTGCTGGGGGAGACGAAGTACCCGGTGCCAACGGGACGGGCGGTGCCGGTGCGGGTGGAGCTGGCGGGAGCGACGATTTCGCTCTGGCTGGGGGAAGCGGCGGCCGCGGGGGAACGATCTGTGGTGACGCTGTCGGTGCAGGACCCGCAACCGTTGGAGGGAACACGGGTGGGCGTGCGGGCGGTCGGAGCGCCGCTGCGTCTCAATGGGATGCGGTTTGTTTCGGCCAAGGGAGAGGTTGATTTGGCGCGGCCCCCGGCGGCGGGTTCCGTGTTGGGGATCGAAGCGCTGCGCGGGTGGAGTCGGTTGGGCGGGGAGTGGTCGCTGGTGGAAGGGGGCGGGGTGGAGGTGCGGCCGGCGCCGGGAGCGAAGCTGGTGTGGGAGGGCCCGCGGCTGGTGGAAGGGTCGCTTGAGGCGGAGTTTCAGATGGGGGCGGAGGGGGGCGATGTCGGGTTCTGCGTGGGGGTTAGCGACGCGAAGGAGGGGGTCGACAGCCTGAATGGGTGGAACATCAATATCCGGAAGGAGTCGCTCCGGATCGGGCGGCATGAGCAGAATTGGCGCGAGCTGGTGAGCGTGCCTGTGACCGTGCCGGCGACCGTCGGAACAGACAAGTGGCAGCATGTGCGGATTGAGATTGCGGGGAGGCGGCTGGTCGTCTGGCTGAATCGGCCCGAGAAGCCGACGCTGGAGTTTGAGCTACCGGCGGCGCTGGCGAAGGAGGCGAGCCAGGTGGCGCTGCGGACATTTCAGGCGGGGTTTGCCGTGCGGAGTTTGAAGGTGACGGCGGGGGATCGGACGTTCTTCGAATCGTTCTGGCCGGAGGTTCGGCCTGTGGAGGGTGAGACGGACGGAGGGCAGAAGAGCGAGCGAGCGGAGGCGACGCGGCGGGCGTGGGAGACGCTGTGCCTGACGATTTTGAATCTGAATGAAGTGGTGTATGTGGACTAGGGCTCGCGGGGGTTGTTTGGTGTTTGGGGGTGTGAGAGCGGAGCAAGTCAAAAGTCAAAAGGCAAAAGTGAGGGTGACGGGCAGGCCCGACATGCTTTTTTGCGTGATATGGATTGGTCGACTTACTCGTCAGGTGGGGGACGCTGGTGAGCGAATTGAAATGGTGATTGGTCGATGATTGCTGGTGAGCAGAGGTGGGCAGTGCCCACCCTACGGGTTTGAAATGGCGGGGTGGGCAGTGGATTTTGGGGGAACTGGGAAGCGGGTTGTGCCGCGGGCGGATCGCGTTCGCTGGGGGAGGCGTTGACATGAGTGGAATTCACATCGAACTGTCGGATCGCTGGACCAGGCTGTTTCAGCGAATGATTTATGAATGGGGCTATGACGATGAATCGCAAGTCGTCGAGGCGGCTTTGAAATTGTTGGAGGCGAAGGCCGATGACCCCGACGCCTGGCGGCAACGAGTTCAGGAGCGGATTCAGGAAGGCATTGATGATCTGGACGCGGGACGGTCTGTCGAGGTGAGGTCCGACGAGGATGTGGATGCCCTGTTCCACGAGATCCAAGCCGAAGTTGCGATTCGGCTGGGCAAGTCCCCCCAGGCGTAGGCGTCAACCATGCTGAGGCGACTGCGACTTTCCGCGCGGGCCGTGAGGGACATCCGATCAATCCTGGAGTGGAGCGAGTTGAGTTTTGGTGAAGCGGCAAGCGAACGGTACGCGAGGGTGCTTCGCCGGGCGGTCGACCAGTTGCGATGGAATGAGGAGATCGACTGGTCAACACCAGTTGAGGAGTTGCCTTCGGGAGTGTTTGTCTACCACTTGCAGCGTGCACGAGTGGGAGCATCAGGTCGGGTCGAAGTGAAGCATCCGCGGCACTTTCTGGTCTGTCGATGGGGCGACGCCCAAGACCTGCTTATTCTGGCGGTGCTTCACGACGGCAGTGATCTCGCGGGGCGGCTGTCGGAACCATGGATCGATTCAGAATGAGGTCGGCCCCGGTTCCGAGCAGTGGCGTGCTGGTGGGCAAAGGTGGGCAGTGCCAACCCGACGGCAGAAAGAGGAAAAGGACACGATGGCGACCCGGACGATTGAGTTGCCGGACGAGCTGAACCGCTTTGTCAATGAGCAGGTCGGGCAGGTGGGCTATGCCACTGCGGATGACGTGGTGCAGGCTGGACTGCGGCTGCTGGAAGCCGCGTCGCAAACACGTCAACGCGAATTGAACGCCTTGGTTGCCTTGGGGAAGGCCGGATTTCAGGAGTTGGACGCCGGGTTGGGAATTGTATTTGACGGAGACGACGCGATTGATGAGTTCATGGGCAGAGTCGACGCTTTGTCGCTCCGCGAAACACAGTCGTAGCTCGTTTGTCGGGAAAAAGACGGTTACAGCTGTCGGGGTCATCGAGGACAGGGAGAGACTGGAATGAGCGCTCAACGTGGGAAGACCCAGTTCTGTGGGCGGACTCGGCGGGAGTTTTTGTGGGAGGCGGGGGCCGGGTTTGGGGGCGTGGCGCTTTCGGCGATGCTGCAGCAGGATGGCTTTTTCCAGAAGCTGCAGGCGGCGGAGGCGGCGGGGCATGCCCCCCAGCGTGATCTGACGAAGAACTTCCTGGCGCCTCGGGAGCAGCATTTTCCGGCGAAGGCCAAGGCGTGCATCTTTCTGTTCATGTATGGCGGTCCGTCGCAGATGGACCTGTTCGACTACAAGCCCGAGCTTCAGAAGAGCGATGGCAAGTCGGTGCAGATGGAGATTCGTCGGCGGAGCGTGCAGCCGAGCAAGCTGCTGGCGAGTAAGCGGACGTTCAAGCAGTTCGGTGAGACGGGACAGTGGTGCTCGGACGCGCTGCCGGAACTGTCGAAGCATATGGACGACCTCGCGGTGGTGAAGTCGCTCTACTCGGATTCGTTTGTGCATGGCTCGGCGATGCTGCAGATGAATTCGGGTCGCCTGATTCAGGGCTTTCCCTCCATGGGATCGTGGATGGGGTATGGGCTGGGGACGGAGAACCAGGAGCTGCCTGGGTATGTCGTGATGCTCGACCCGCGGGGTGGGCCAATCAGCGGGGCGACGAACTGGTCGAGCGGGTTCATGCCCGCGGCGTACCAGGGGACGGTGTTCCGGGTGAACGGGAACCCGATTCTCAATCTGGCGCCGGGCGGGGAGCTGACCGCGACGATGCAGCGGGACCAGGTGACGACGCTGAACGAGCTGAATGCCGAGCATCTGGCGCAGCGGCCGGGCTATTCGGAATTGCAGGCGCGGATTGCCAGTTATGAGCTGGCGTATCAACTGCAGACGACGGCTCCTGAGGCGCTCGATTTAACGACGGAAGCGGAGAGCACCAAGCGGATGTACGGGCTGTACGACAGTCCGGGCGACCATCCGCTGACGACGGGGCCTGGTCCGTTTGGGCGGCAGTGTCTGATTGCCCGGCGGCTAGTCGAGCGGGGGGTGCGGTTCGTGCAGATCTATCATGGAGGCGGGCACCAGCAGCAGAACTGGGACGCGCATCATGGGGTGGAGGAGAACCTCAAGATTCATTGTCCGGAGATCGACAAGCCGATCGCCGCGCTGCTCACCGATTTGAAGCAGCGGGGGCTGCTCGATGACACCTTGATTGTGTGGGGCGGGGAGTTTGGACGGCAGCCCGTGGTGCAGGGAGCCGGGGATGGGCGGGACCACAACCCGAAGGGGTTTTCGTACTTCCTGGCGGGCGGCGGGGTGAAGCCTGGGTCGTATGGCGAGACGGACCCGCTGGGGCATGAGGCGGTGGTGAACCGGCATCATGTGCGGGACCTGCATGCGACGATCCTGAAGCTGATGGGGCTGGATTATCACAAGCTGACGTATTTTTATGGGGGGCTGGACCACAAGCTGACGGGGGTGGTGGAGCCGGCGGTGATTGAGGGGATTTTGGCGTAGGGCTCGGGGAGAGGGATTGGAACACGGAGCTTGCCGCTACAACGGACGCTGTGCCGTTTTGGGAATACGTTCTGGCTGGAACTTCGGCTCGCAACAGATCGCGTAAGGTCTACCATGAAACACGCATTCCATCGCGGTTCGTTACTTCTTGGGGTGGCGAGCCTTTGCATGCTCCCGGTTGGTTGCGTGATCGATGCCAAGGAATGGGGGTCGACCTCAGAGCACCATTACAGTGGATACTTCACACTGGCCTGGTGGTGTGCGATTCTCAACCATTTCACGCGACCCAGTTAGGCGAGCGGCCGTTCACTTCCCGGACGAACTCAGCACTCGTCTGAAGATTGGCGTCGGACATTGCGCTATCTCGCGAGAATCAGGTCGAGATCGTTGAGTGTGTTGTTCCCCAGCAACGCTCGCATTCAGGGGCGAGTCGTAGTGGAAGTTCGAGGCCCTGACCCGATTTCGACGCGTTCCACCGACCCCTGACAGGGTCGGCTCGCCTGGGGAGGTTGCGCGAAGGTTTACCGTGGGGAGCGGCCGGGCGGGAAGTTCGCATGGACACGGGTCGAGCGGTCGGCGATCATCCCGGAATAGACTCTGATCCAGTCTTCTGACACTAGTGTTCTGCCACGGGACGAGACGTGAGTTGTGGTCGTCCGTGGTTCGCACGGCTGGGCAAGCCCGCGGTGGCACCCCCGGTTATTCAATGGGCTGTCCTGTGAGTGGCTGACGCTTCGTCCCCGGGGAATTGAGGAGTGTGCGATGTCTCGTCGGTCGATGGCTCGTCGGTCGGAGTCGCGGCGGCGGGTGGTGACGTGTCTGCCCCGGCTGGTGGAGGTGTGCGAACCGCGGGTGCTGCTGGCGGCGGGGGATCTTGATCTGTCGTTTGGGACTGGCGGTGTGGCGCAGTATGGGCCGGCGGCTGATCCCAATCCGTTTACCACGGCGTCGGACCGGCAGGGGCGGATTCTGGTGCCGGCGACGTTTCAAGTCGTGCCTGCGGCGGGGAACGATCCGGCCGTGTCTGAAGGGCGGCTGGTGCGATTCACGGCGACGGGCCAGCTCGACACGAGCTTTGGCACGGGAGGGGCGGTTGTTCCGGTGCCAGCCGAGGCCGGTACGACGTTCCAGCCGGGGAGTGCGGCCGTCGAAGCGGATGGCAATATTGTCTGGGCGTATGCCCGGTCCAGCGGCGGCACGACGAGTCTGGTCGTGCAACGGTACTCCGAGAACGGGACGTTGCTGACGACGTTTGATACGTCGGGTTTGGTCGTTAACCCGAACCGGGAATTTCCCGAAGATCTGTTCATCCAGCCGAGTGGACGGATCGTGTTTGCGGGCGTGCGGTTCCTTGCCGACGGCACGCGGGACATGAGCTTTGGAACCAATGGGGCGATTGCACTGGGCGATTTGACACCCAGGGCGATGCAGCCAGACGGGAGGCTGATTGCGACGAAACGGGAGTTTGGCGATGACGGCGGGACGGATTTCGGCGTGGCTCGCTTCACGGTCGATGGAATTCCCGATTCTGGATTTGGCACAAACGGCGTCGCGCGGGTTCCTGGGACCTCGCCACAGCCATTTGGAAGCCGGGGTTCGCAGTCGGTGTTTCTACAAGCCGATGGGAAAATCCTGGCGGTTGATACGGCCGGGACAGGCCGGTTCAACTCGTCCGAGATGGTGGTCGTCCGACTGCACTCGAATGGGTTCGTGGATGACAGTTTTGCGGCCATCAGAGAGTTGCGGAGCGGACTGTTTGGGGGCCCGATCTTCCACGGCCTGCTGGTGCAACCTGATGGCAAGGTTCTGGTCAGTCTCTCGCGCGGCGGCAGTTTCCCGACAACGCAGTATGAGCGTCAATTGCTGCGGTACAACGCGAATGGCACGTTCGATGCCGAGTTAGCGACGGTTCCAGCTGCCTCGTCCAATTCGTTCGGAAGCCTGTTGGGTCAATCGGGGGCGCGGGTGCTGGTGACTCGCCTGGATGCGGCGAGCGGAGACCGGCTCACGCTGAGCCGGTATGAGTTGGGGGAGATGGACTATCGCCAGCTCGCGACACCGTTTTATCGGGCGTACAACCCCACGGCCGATTATCACTTCTTCACGACGTCGGAGGGCGAGTTTCGCAACGCCGTGCGGAATGGCTATCGGGATGAGGCGGCGGGGAATACGGGGTTCGCGCTGCTGAATAGCGCGGCGCCGGGGGCGACGGCGCTGTTTCGGTTGTACAACCTGCAGACGGGGCGGCATTACTATACGGCGAACGCGGTCGAGCGGGATGCGCTGGTCGCGCTCAACCCGCCGCCAACGACTGGCCCGGACACGCGGACGATCGGCTGGCGGTATGAGACGATCGAGGGGTACATCTACACCGGCGCGGCGCTGCACGCCGTGCCGATTTTCCGGCTGTACAACCAGTCGACCGGCACGCACCTCTATACGGAGAACGCGGCGACGAAGGAGGCGATCCTGTCGCAGAACCCGGGTGTCTGGTTCGAGCATGAGCCGCTGGGGTTTGCGTATCCCACGAATGGTTCGGGTCAGGTGACTGCGCCGGCGGCAGCGGTCGCTGTGTCGG
>JAIXZD010000205.1 GCA_027489895.1 Planctomycetaceae bacterium | reverse complement strand
GGAGCGGTGCAAGCAGGGCACAGTTCGATACGCCGTCGCACCAAAACCAGCTCGATCAGAGCGAAGCCCCTGGGCTCGCCGTGGCGCGAAACTCGATCGAAACCTTTTGGTCAGGGCTGTTTGGGGCGGCCGAAGCGGTGTTCCTCGCCTCGCAGAATCCGCCCGAAATTGGCGCGGTGTCGCAGCAGGATCAGCCCCGGAACGAGCAGGCTGAACAGGACGATCGGCCAATTCGCGGCCCAGGCACCGGGCGGCAGGATCCAGGTCAACTGGATGATGGCGAACGCCACGGCGGCCAGCATCGACGCGAGCGACACCATCCGCCCCAGGGCGAGGACCACCAGCCAGGTCAAGGCGGTGAGACCCGCGGCGATCGGGGCAAGCACCACGACGACGCCCACGGCCGTCGCGACGCCCTTGCCGCCTTTGAACCCCAGCCAGGGCGGGGCCATGTGTCCGATGATCGCGGCGAAACCAAACGCCACGGCCCAGTTGGGATCGGCAATCCAATCTTGCGCCAGGCCCAGTCGGGTCAATCCCCAAGTGGGAAGCGCTCCTTTGGCGAAGTCGAGCAGAAAAACCGTAAGGCCCCAGGGCCAGCCCAATGTCCGCCAGACATTCGTCGCGCCGATGTTCCGGCTGCCATGCTCGCGGATATCGATCCCCCGCCCCCACCGCGCGACAAGCAGGCCCCACGGAATCGATCCGCAGAGAAAGGCAACGAGGCTGAGGGTAAGACCGGAGAGCATGGCGCGGTGGACTGGGTGAGATGTTTTTCTTCGACGCGGTGTTGTGGATCGATGCGAATTCACCGACCCCTGACAGGGTCGGCTCGCCTGAAGCGGTCTAGCGGATCACTTCGGGACGATCTGCTCCCCGCGGTAGCTGAGGTCGAGCAGTTCCATGGGGTGTAGCACGGGGATGTTTTTCCGGGCCTGCTTCAACGCGGCTTGCAGTTGCATCGAGCAGCCGACGTTGGCGGTGACGACCAGTTCCGGGTTCGTCGCGAGGATGTGCCCGAGTTTACGCTGGGCGAGGCGGTCGGACATGTCCGGTTCGGTCAGGTTGTAGCTGCCCGCGGCCCCACAGCAGATTTCCGGTTCGCTGATGGGGAGAATCGTGAGGCCCGGAATTAAGGAGAGCAGGTCGCGGGGCTGTTCGCGGACGCGCTGGGCATGAATGAGGTGGCAGGCATCCTGATAGCAGGCGCGGAGTTTGAGTTCTCCTTGCGGAGCCACGGGGCCCAGCTCCATCAAAAACTCCTGCACATCGCGCACCTTGCTCGCAAACCGGCCGAACCGTTCGGAGCGGGCGATATCATCGGGATGCAGTTCGTGGGCGATGTGGCCGTAGTCCTTGAGCATCGAGCCACACCCGGCGACGTTGGCGATCACCGCATCGACCTGGGATTCGTCAAACTCGCGGACGTTCTTTTCGGCGAGGTCCATGGCCGGTGCATCGGCCCCGCTGTGGTAGTGAATCGCACCGCAGCACTTTTGTGACTTGGGAACGACGACGTCACAGCCGTTGTGTTGTAAGACCCGCGCGGTCGCCCAGTGGACGTGGCGGAAAATGGCATCGGCCACGCACCCAGTGAAGAGTGCGACCCGTGCCCGCTTGGGGCCAATCGCGGGTAGAAAATCGGGCAGCGGGGGGCAATCGGGCTGGAGCCGGGGGAGCAGACGGTGCATCCGCTGGAAACGGACCGGCAACAGCTTCGTGAGGCCCAGTTCATCGGCCAGCCAGTCCAGCCCCAGTTTCTGGGCGATGCGGGCCGGCCAGAGGGCGAGCCGCATCCGTTCGGCAAACGGAAACAGCCCGTAAAGAATGGCGCGGTGGAAGAAGTCGGTGTTGCGGGCCTCGCCTCGGGCGGCATCGGCCCGTCGCTGGTCGGCCCGAAACGGCTCGATGAGGCGCCCGTACTGGACGCCCGATGGGCATGCGGTTTCGCAACTGCGGCAGTCGAGACAGAGGTCGAGCGAGCGTTCGACTTTAGGCGAGAGGTCCAGCCGACCATCGACGATCGACCGCATCAGATAGATGCGGCCACGCGGGCTGTTGTTTTCGTCGCCCGTTTCGAGGTAGGTCGGGCAGAACGAGGTACACAGCCCACAGTGGACGCAGTCAAGAAACTTTTCGTAGTCGATGTCACTCCCCGGACGCGCTGGTGGCGAGTCTGGGGTGGTGGTCGGAGCAGTCATATTTTTTACCGTGAGGCAAAGCTGGTTTGGGTCGAAGTTCTGCCGGAGCGTTTTTGAAGAGACAGACGCACTGAAATCGGCTGGCTTAGACCGGGTGGGCGTCGAGGAATCGGCCGGGATTGAGCAGTCCCAGAGGGTCGAGTTTCTGTTTGAGCGATCGCATCAACTCCCAGGCTGGTTCGGGGTCGCCAAATAGCGGGAGCGACGCCTTCCACGCGGCATCGCAGTGCGTCACGACGAGATTTCCAGAGGAGGCGCGGGCCAGGGCTCGCAGCGGGGTGAGGATCGCAGCGGCCTGTTCGAGTGTGGACACGTGGTCTGGGAGGTGCCCATGCACGATTCCACTGGCGGCATGCGCCTGCGTGGCGACCCCCAGTCGATTGGCGGAGTCGACAAACTCGATGACCCGGGAAGGCAGCAGGTTCGCCTTGAAGGAGGCGGGCTCTTCGGAGGCGATCTGGTAATCGGTGAGGGCCGACCAGAGCGAATGGGCTTCGTCGCCCATCAATGTGCGGGCCAGTTTCGAATCGGGCGAGGCAGTCTCAGCGGCAAGCATCTCCAGTTGCCATTCGACCTCGCGCGGGGCGCCTTCCACCCCCAAAACCAGAACCGGCGTCGAGGCGGGTGCAGCGAGGCGCGTCTGCCGGCAGATGGTCTGGGCGGCGGAGGGATCGAGCAGTTCGACGGAAACCGGCCTCGCGCGTGAGGTGACCAGTCCAGCGAGTAGACGTTCGGCCGTGGTCAAATCGGGGACCGGCAGCCAAAAGTGGGCCGTCGCTTCGGGGAGCGGCTTGAGCTTGAGCGTCACCTGGGTAATGACGGCGAGCGTCCCGAATGAACCGATCAGCAGTTTGCAGAGGTCGTACCCGGCGACGTTCTTGACGACCCGTCCCCCCGACTTGAAGGCCCGTCCGGCCGCATCGATCGCAGAGATTCCAATCACGTAGTCGCGCAGCGTGCCCAGGCCAAATCGCCGCGGTCCCGAGACGTTGGTGGCCAGCGCACCGCCCAGAGTGGCTCGGTCGGGCTGAGGGATGTCGACCGCCAGGCGCTGGCCTTCGGTCGCCAGTCGCTTCGCGAGATCGGCGATGCGAAGGCCCGCTTCGACGGTGACCGTCATGTCCCGTGCAGGGTAGTCGATCACCTGGTCGAGCTGGGACAGGTTGAGGGCGATCGCAGAGTCGGGCGCGGCATAGCCGAACCCAAGAGCGGTACGTCCGCCCAGTGGGACAACGGGCCGCTGGCCGTGTTGAGCATTCTGCGCCAGCCAGCGGGCCAGTTCGGCCTGCGTAGCGGGCGTCCAGTCCGTGTTCAAGAGGTCTGTCATTTCATTCTCGACCGTTGCCTG
>JAIXZD010000419.1 GCA_027489895.1 Planctomycetaceae bacterium | reverse complement strand
GCGCTCTCTTCTCTTCCCGTGCCGCCATCACTGGCGAAGACATCGCTGCCGAACTCGACGGCAAAAAGCCCGCCAAAAAGGCCGATGCCGAAGCCGCTCCCGCCGAAGAGACCAACTGACGACCCATTACCAAACGGGGTCGCCACCGGCCGTAGCGGAACTCGTGAGAGTTCCCAAGACGCCCAATCTCGGACCGACGCATCAACCTCAGGCACTCCACACTTAAGGCCGGTCCACGCGCGTCAACTGCCACCGCACCCGCGACAGGATCGCATTGTCGACCGGGTCGCGGACAAGGTCCTCCATCTGCACGACACCGAACGGCACCTCGTCCGCCCACCAGACTTGCCGCCGATAGGAGAGCTCTCCCATTTCGGCGGTGCGTCGCAGCCGGACATGAGCCGTCGCCACCAGACAGCGATAGGCTTCCTGTGGACGTTCTGGCACCTTGAGGTACCGGACGGCGCCGCCCCGGTACTCCGCCTTGGCGGGAACGCCCTGAAGCAGTTTTTGCTGACGGCCACGCTCGTCGAGGTTCGATGTCGCGCCCGTGAGAAACTTGTCTGGACCGTCCCCGCGCTCGTAGGCGGCGATGTCAACTTCCAGTCGTTCTCGATCGGTCCAGACAGCATCCCGTGCCCCGCCCTGCGTCTGCACAATCTCGATCGTCGCCCGGTCGGCAGTTCGCGCCAGCAGTCGAATCGTCAGGGTTTGCGGAACACCGCCTGGCCCCTCGGACGTCAGCTCGATTTCGCTTCCCACGGCCTGCGGAATCGTTCCCAGCCAGGTGCGCTTGGGGGCAGGCAGACCGGCAGGTGAAACCTCGTAGCCCGGCCAGCCCAGTGATTCCAGCGCGACCTGCAGCCAAGGGGGCTGCCACGGGTTACGGACCGGGTACCAGGCCGAGAACACAGAGACCGAAAGCAATACCGGCACCGCCCACCGCATCCAGACCCGCGATCCAAACCGATCGAGCACCGGGACCAGTCCCACCAGCCAGAACGGGATCAGCCAGAACGCCCACCTCAGTCCCGCGGTGTTCCCCCCGTAGTTGTAGTTTTTGGTCTGAGCCAGATAGAACGCCAGGATCCAGGCCGTCAGAACCAGCCCCAGTGCCTGCAGCTCTCGATCTGCCCGTGGCGTTTCCTTCGAACGCAAACTGACGAACCACCCCACAGGGGCCAGCGCCAGAAGCGGGCTGAGCGACCAGATTCCATGATGCCCCAGCGTGCAGTGGAAGAGGTAGGCCCACCACGGCTCGGCCCCGCGATCGATACCAGTCGGGTCCATCCAATAGCTGGGAATGCCCTCGTGAACGTAGCGATACGCCTCTGTCCCGTAGCGTGTGTAGAACGGCAGAGGGCTGCCCGTGCTCGCGTAGGTGGTGGCAAAAAACGCGACCAGCGGAATGGCCGCCGCCGGGACAAACACCGTCAGTGTTCTGGACCAACTCGCACGCAGGCAGACCAGCCCGATCGCCGCGCTGAACAGACACGCCGGAAGCTCGTTGCAGGTCGTCCAGGCGGCCAACAATCCGGCGACGGCAAATCGCCAGCGGCTCTTGTCTACCCCCGACCAGAGAGGCCAGACCGCCCACAGCGTGAGAATCGCCGCCACAGCCGCCGGGGTATGGTTGTTGAGCGAGATCAGGAACGGCGTCAGGAACGTCCCGAATCCCGCCGCAACCAGCACTGTGAGGCGAGTCGTCACGTTGCTGGTCAGTTGAGCCAAAAGACTCGCCAAGGCCACCAGGGCGACGATCCACGGGAGCAGATTGACCAGTCCCAGCAGAACCCGAATCGTCACGTGTGGTCTCTGATCGAGGTCCAGCCCCAGCGGTTTTCCCGCGCGATACAGCCCGGCAACAAGAGTGGGATAAAGCGCGGGCTTCGTGGAGTAGAAGTGCCCGTCCACCTTCACTTTGTCGATCGAGTCCCAGCCAGGCCGCTGGATGATTTCATCGATCCGATACGTCCCGCGTTCGACCAGCGACCAGACCGTACACCAGCGGGACCGATCGTTCGCGCTGAAGAACGCGACGGACGGGGGCTGCTTGTCGGGCCAGCGATTTGCTACATACGAGACATCGAGCGTCGCGATCTCGGCCAGGCCCACGCCCGCGACCGTTGCGATCAGGCAGGCCGCCAACCGTTTCCACACCTGTTCGGCCGCCTGATCCAGCACTCGAGTCCCCCCCAATGCAGCGACTTCCGCCGATCACTCACCCACAAACTCAAGTCCCGAAGAACTCGCATCGACAAGGGGAGCCGGAAGCGTCAGCGCCCGGAGTTTCGACGTTCTCCCGGAAACACGCCCCCGAGATCAATTCTCGACCAAACCAATCCCGGTCAGTCCGTATCGTCTTTCTTCTCCGCCTTCTCCCCTTCTGCTGCGTTCTCCGCCGCCGCTTTCTCGGGGGGCTTTTCAACAGCGGGTTGCTCGTCTGTCTTCGAGGCGGGAGTCCCGTCTTCTTTTTCCGGTGTCTTTGCCTCCGGCGCATCGGTCCATACGCTCCGGAGCGCCGCGGCTTCCACCGCCGCCGCATCCGTGACCGGAACCGATTGGAGCGTCTTCAGCGCGGCCTCACGGTCATTCTGGGCAGCCAGCGCCTTCGCCTTCAGCAACTGCATCGCCCCGATGCGGCGGTAGACGCCTTCCAGAAACACCAGTGTCCGGCGCTGGGCATCGTTCGCCGGTCGCCCCAGAACCACCTGCGTTGCCGCCTCGAGCACTTGAGCCAGGCTTTTGTCGCCCGGCAGACGAAACGCCTCTTCGAAGGCGGTCTCCAATGCCGCGATCTTCTGGCGGGGAACATCCGCCCCGGCCGTCTGCAGCACACTCACCAGCATCGCCTGACGAGCTGCTCTGAGATAGCGGTCGCAGCCATCCACCGCGACCCGCATCGCGCCCCGATCAAACTGGCAGAGTGCCATCCAGTAAGACGACTCATTCGCCGCATCTTCCGCCTGAAATCGAACCTCGTCGGGAAGCGACATCATCCGCAGCGCCCGGCAGGGAAGAATGACTTCCGAAGGAAACGCCGCGAGCGCCTCTTCCGCACCGCCAGATGCCAATGCCAGCCGGAGCCTGAGAAATGCTCGTGTCGGGGTTCCCAGTTTGGGCTGTCCATTCTCGTCCTGACCGACATTGAACGGGGCAGCCCAAGCTCCCGTCAGGAAATACAACTGCCGCTGCTGAACCTCGTCGGGACGGTCTCGCTTCGGGATCAGTCCCGAGACATAGCTCCACGGGACGACTTTCTCGGCAGCAAATCCATCCCCACCCGCCTTGGCCACCCGCGACAGAAGTCCTGGGCCAAGCTCCGAGTCCGCCAGGAACTCCGCCGCCGTGACCGCATCGACCCCGGCGATCGACTGCTGCAGATCCTGCATTCGCTGTGACCACAGGCTAGCCTGCCCCACACATGCCAGTCTCGCTTTGGCGAGGTCTTCGGGCTTCAGACGTGCCAGCTCGCCACGCAGCCCCGCGTAGGATTCAAGGATCGACGGGGTGGTCAACAGCTCTCTGAGCGACACCACCGGGCTCGACTGATCGCGCCGGTTGATCCGCACCGGCTCTCCCAGGGTCGGCTCATACAGTCGCAGTTCTCCGTCCAGAAGAACCCCCGCCAACGTCGGCAGGTTTGACGGATCGTCCGACACCGGGAATTCAATCGCGAGCGTTTCGATTCGCAATTGCCTCAGAATCCCCGCCAGAACCATCACCCGGTCCCGACCGCTCCCCACGCCCACCAGATACCGATCGGCTGCCGTGAACGGCAGCACGCCCATGCTCGCCGGAGCCATCGCCACGGTCCGCACGACATGGTCAAACACCAGGGAGACTTTTTCGGCATCCGTCTTGGCGGTTGCAGTGATCGAGGTCGCGACCAACTTGAACAGCGCCGCCTCCCGCAAGACCTCGATGTCCCTCACGCCGTACTTCAGTGCTCCGAGATTCTCACGTTCCGGATCAGTCATCGCGTCAACGAAACTCTTCGGAACCTCAAACGTTTTGTTGCGGCCCCCACACCGACCGGTCCACTCCCTTAAGTATCGGATCACACTGTCGGTGTCGGCCGTGATCCCCAAACTTCGCGGCTCGAGTTGTTCCAGAGCCGACTTGAGGATCTCGTCGCACCGAACTTGCGACGTCTGCCGTGGGGCTTCGGGCGCTGGAGCGGCCGGTCTCGGAGCGGCCGGCTGGGGGCCCGGGTCGCAGCCCACAAGACCACCCACGACGAGCCCACACGCCACAGCCCACCACGTGCTGGCCGAGACAGAATTGATGCGATGCAAAAGTTGAAACACGCTGAAACTCGCTACGGAACAGACACTCGATCAGGACGGATTTGGCAGGCCGGTTCGATTTGGGCATGCCCCGGCCTCGAACGGACAGCATACGCCATCTGATACGCGATTGTCCCGACGAACGTCGGCGTTTTCTCGCCCTTAGTCGCTATTCCGCCAGCAACGCCGCCCGCAGACGCAGCAGCGAGCGAACCACTGGCGCCAATTGATCCAGCGGCAGCATGTTCGGGCCGTCACTCGGCGCATTGTCGGGGTCCGGGTGTGTTTCCAGAAACACGCCGTCACACCCCGCCGCGACCGCGGAGCGTGCCAGTGTCGCGATCATATGCCGCTGGCCGCCCGTTTTTTCACCGCCCGGCAACTGCACGCTGTGCGTCGCATCGAAAATGACCGGCACGCCCAGAGACTGCATCTCGGGGATTGCCCGCATGTCGTTCACGAGTCGGTGGTAGCCGAAGCACGCCCCTCGTTCGGTCAGCAGAATCTTCGAATTGCCCGACGCTTCGCATTTCTTGACCGCATGCACCATGTCTTCCGGTGCCACGAATTGTGGTTTTTTGACGTTCACCGTGCCGCCATGTCGTGCCGTGGCTGCGGCAACGGCTTCAACGAGGTCGGTCTGCCGCGCCAGAAACGCCGGAATCTGCAGGACATTGCACGCCTGTGCCGCCGGCTCCGCCTGGTCCGCCGTGTGGACATCCGTCAGCGTCGGCAGCCCCGTCCGCTCGCGAATCGTCTGCAGAATTGCCAGGCCCCGCTCCAGCCCGGGACCACGAAAACTCTTTCCACTCGTGCGGTTGGCCTTGTCGAAGCTCGACTTGAACACCAGCGGGATACCCAATGTTTCCGCCAGGTCTCGAAGCCGCAGTGCGACTCCTAAAGCATGGTCCAGAGACTCGATCACGCACGGGCCGGCGATAAACAGGAGCGGCGCGCCGCCACCGCACAAATAGTTCCCGACTGCGACTGGATTGTCTGGCATCCTGCCTCTCCCCGAACGTTCCTCTGCCACCACCTGTCAGCCCCTTTCGGAGCCACCAGCCTCTTGGTGCCGAAGATAGTGGGTTTCGCGAGAGTTTCGTAGGCCGAGTTCCGCACGGGGTCGCCGCGCGTACCGCAATTCTGCGTGCGATTCATCTGCTGCCAATCCGGCAGAGAGGCAATCCCCGATTTCTGGGCAACTGTCGTCATCCGGGGATCCGGAGGCGCTAGCGCCCGGAGGGTATGCGCTGCCCGCGCGTTTCCACCGGGAACCAATCAAAAACAACGCCACCCATTCGGTCGAGCCACAAGCGTAACCGCCGAGCGGGACACTGCGGATTTCTCCGGAAGCTTGAGGCGTTGCCGCCGCGATACAGCTGGGAATCCAATCACAGCCAAGGGAACTGAGCCCAGGCAATTGAGCCCAGGCCGAATCGAATGACACCCAGGTCACTCCGCAGGCACACACACCACCCGGAACCCGAGAATGCTGTCAAACCGGTTGGGTGACTCGCTTCCCCGCCACGCACTGCGGCATTCCGCCCCGGAACTCAACCAACTGCCACCACGAATGACACGCCGCTGCCCGTCACTCGGCCCCTGGGGATCGACCAGCGCCGAAACGTCCACCGACCGCGCAAACCAGTCCTGGCACCATTCGCTCACGTTTCCGTGCATGTCAAACAGGCCAAACTCATTCGGCTTGTACGATCCGACCACAATGGTTCCAGCCAGGTCCGGACCAGCCAGACCACCATAAGGTTGTGTGCCATCAAAGTTCGCATCCCGAGACGTCGCCTTGTCTCCAAACCCGAACACGGTCGCCGCTCCACCGCGACAGGCGTATTCCCATTCCGCTTCGGTCGGCAACCGATACTGGCGACCCGCCTCCCGCTCTTCGGGGCGTGCCGACAGACGCTCGCAGAACTCGACGGCCTGCAACCAGCTCACCGTTTCGACCGGCAGGGTCTTTCCCTTGAACCCGCTCGGGTTCTTCCCCATCACCTGTTCGTACTGCCCCTGAGTCACCTCATGAATTCCCATGTGGAACGACTTGGTCAGTGTGACCTCGCGAGCCAGTTCGTCGCTGTTTCTCGACGCCTCGCTCTTGGGCGACCCCATTCGGAATGTCCCCGACGGAATCTTTCGCAGCTTCATTTTGAGGGAATTGACGATTTCTGGTGCGTCGACAAACTCTCCCAGGGGAGTCGTCGGGTCGGCTGCTGCGGAATCACCAGCGGCAGGAGTTTCCGGACTCGGGACCGCTGGCTTCGACCCCGACTTCATCGGAACCTGAGGAGTCGACACCGAGGCCACAACATCCGCGGGACGAGGGGTTTCAGGAGCCTCAGCCGGTTCTGCCGGCATTGTCTTTTCTGGGGCAGGTTCCGCAGCCGGAATCGCAGTCGCGGCAACTGCGGGCGATTCATCCGGTTTCGGAGCTGCTGGGGACGGCTCTGTGGGAACGACCGGTGTCGCCGGAGCGGCACTGTCACCGACGGGTTGAACCGCTGGTGTGTTGTTCGTCGGGGCCAGCGCCACTTCGGTCCCGCCCGCCGGCGTGCTCACCGCCGCCGTGTTGGTGGCATTCGCCGCGTCTTCCGGGGGATTCTCGGCTTCGGAGGGTTGACTCACTGCCGGCGCGGTGGCGGAAGGCTTAGCTCCATCGGGCGACGTATCGATCGATTCGACTTCCGTCCGCGCCAGCGCGATCGGCTCGGCAGCGGACTTGCCGAACGGGCCCCACTGCAGAATCCAGGCGCCAATCAGGAACACGACCACGGCAGTCGCGGCCGCGGCTCCCAGCGGAGGCAAATTCTGAAGCAACCGGGAGAACCGACCGCGCGACCGAACCGTTTCAGGACCAGCGGCAATCTCTCCGGCTTCTTCAGTCACTTCCACATCTTCTGCCAGCTCAGAGAGCGGCATATCTAGAACCGCGGACGGAATCGGCACTTCGCCCGAGGCTTCGAGCAACGGCATCTCCCGGGCCGACTCGTACGCTTCTGCCAGTCGAGGCCAGCTCTCCAGTAGTTGCAGCGAGGCGAGCCGAACCATGCTCGCGCCCCCCACCTGCCGCCGCGCCGTCACGAAACCAACCTTTTGCAACGCTTCACACATCGCCAACAGGTCGATATCGGCCTTCAGGCGAGACAGCGGCACGGCCCGCGCCAAGCGTCGTCCCAATTCGGGTTCCACCTCGACCAGTTCCCGCACCAGACGGGGCAAGGCGGCCTGCACGGCGGGCGTGAGCGAGTCGTACGTACGGTCGCCCAGCGTGGCCACCGTCCGCCCCACGGGGCCAAGGTCGTCGTACGCCGTTTGCGTGATCTTTCCTCGCGGCGTTCTCTTTTCGTACAGAGCCTGCATGGTCAGCGAGAGATCAAACAGGCTGCCACCGGACGCCACGGCATCGTCGGCGATCTGCTGATCGAGCCATTTCCCGCTTCCGGGATCTTTGCCAAACCACAGCCCCGCTCCCTCGGAGGGAATCTGCACGATCCGCTCCAACTCGTCGCGAGTCGGCGCGACGATCGGGAATTGCGATTTCTCAACCTGAATGGACGCCAATTCAGGAATCGCGGCCAGTTCCGCGAGGAAGTCGCCCCGCACGATCAGAATCAGCCAGACATCGCCCGTCGCCGCCAGCTTCGCGAGCGACGTCCAGAACAGGCTCTTGTCCTCGAACGACAGGTACTCGTTCGCGATCAGCTCTTCCAGCGCATCCAGAACGAGCAGAAGATTGCCCTTCCGGCCGCGTGCTCCCCCCGATTCGGCCACTTTGCTCAGGGCACCCTGAACGTTGCGACACGCCGCGGGAGGATTTTTGCGCAGCAGGTGTGCCAGTTTGGTCGGGGTCATCCCCAGCGTGGCCAATTCAGGCAGCACGTCATAATCCATGATCGTCGCGGCCAGAGATTCCACGGCACTTTCGCCAATGTCCCCGGCCCGCAAGTAACCCCGCCGCCAATCCACAGCTTCCCCCACCACGCCCCGCGACATCAGGACCGGCTTGATCCCCGCTCGCGCCAGCGACGTCTTTCCGCTCGCCTGCGGTCCAGAGATCACCAGCACGGGCCGACCGCGAGCGGCCTGATCGCGAAGCAACGTCGTCGCCGCCAGGACCTGGTCGTTCCGGCCCTCGAACAAATCCGCGGAGGCCGCTTCATACGGTGCCGTGCCACGATAGGGGGAGCCCCCCGTCCACCACTTTGCGGGTTCATCGCCCGCCGATTCGCGTGGCGTCAGGTTCCGCTCGGCGACAACGGCCTCGACCGCTTCCCGCAACTGGCCTTCCACCGCGGAGATCATCAGGTTCGAGGTCGCAACCGATTGCAGCAGCCCCACAAGCGGCGACTCGTCCGCATCGACCCATTCCGTGACGAGGCCATCCAACAGGCGCTCTTCCTGCTCGTGACGATGCCGATCCACCGCCGCCGAAAGACTCTGCGGCAAACGTTCCACACGCAACACCCGCAGCCGCCCGTCAGGCCACGACCGCTTGGCAACGGTCGCCAGTTCCAGTTCCGTCCCCGACCGCCCGGCCACCGGCTCAACGCCCGGTGGCACCTTTAGACCGGCCCGCCGTCCCAACAGCAGGAAACAGAGATCCGCCTCGCCCGGACCAAAGTTCTCGACATCCAGGACGCCATCCGAAGACTGGCTCGAATGGTCGTGAATCACATACTCCAGGGACAGCAATTCCTGGAATCGAGTCGCCAGCCGCGTCAGAAACCGGGCCAGAAACAACCGTTCCGCGGCCAGATCGGCCGTGACCGACACGTAGACCCGCAGGGTCCGGAGTTCCAGTTCCCGCTGACGACGACTCGCGATCGTCCCATTGCCGCCCGCCACCACCGGGGTCGGCGTCTCCAGCTCAAACTGCGTCTCAGACGGATCGACCGCGGAACGCTGCGACGTCACATCGCCCCATTCCAGCACCTCGGTCCGTTGTTCGTCATCGGAATCACCACCGGCAGAAAGCTCTGCATCCAGAGACGCCGCGGGAGTCGCGGCTCCGTCGAGCGACAGGTCCGTCGCCGAATCGCCCGCAGGCTCGGCATCGACATCGGAATCGCTATGAAGTTCGCCCTCGCGCTTGTTCAATTCGATCAACCAGGCCGAATCCTCAGTCGATGGTGGGGCGTCCCCTTCGTCGTCCATCAGCACGGCATCGGAATCGGTGAGGGCGGCATTGACCACCCGCAAGTCGAGTTCGAAATCGGTATCCGGATCGGCCTCCCAGATCGTGCCGATCCGCCGAACTTCCTCTTCTGATGGCACTGTCACTGCCGGTTCTTCCTGGGGCGTGTTCTCCCCCAGTTCCCCTGGAAAGAACAGGGCCGCGCCGCACCGAGAGCACGGCATGCCCGTGCCGCGCTTCTCAGGGGCCAGATCAAACAGGATCTCGCCACACACCGGACAAGTCATCGTGACAGTCATCTCATTCTCCGCCTCGGTGGGCCGTGCCGGATCCTTCCGGCCGGAATCGGCAGGTCCATCCGCAACAGGCCGCGGTGAACTGCCAGATACTCCTGCGTTGCGACGTCGTTTCGTTCCCATGGCTGTCTACTCGTCCAGGGGCCGACCAATATCACGATCCGCCACGCGGCGAACCGTTCTCGCGATGTCTCCCGGCAAGGGGATGTATCCCATTTCCGCACTCGATTTCTGGCCTTCCGTCAGACAGAAATCAATCAGCCGCTTCAGGGCCGCCGCGACATCCGGGTTCTCGTACTGTCGATAACAGAGCAGCCACGTGTAGCTGATGATCGGATACGCCGCGACATCCTGAGGATCGGACACAAACCCGCGCAAATTCTCGGGCAGAACCACCTCCCCGAGACCAACCTGGGTGTTTTCCGCAAGGGGCTGAATAAACGCGCCGGCCTGGTTTTCCAAGGCAGCCACCGACAACTTGGCGTCGCTGGCATAGCCATACTCGAGATAGCCGATCGCACCTGCGGTCGATCGAATCTTTTCGGCCATGTCCGAGTTCTTCTTGGCAGGCAGGCCGACAGGCCACTCCACGGTGGTTCCCGTCCCAGGCCCACTTTCCCAGGCCTCGCTGATCGTCGACAGATGTCGCGTGAACACGAACGTCGTCCCGCTCGACACGCCCCGACGAACGACAACGATAG